>CAZXTW010000276.1:0-7686 GCA_964643525.1 uncultured Roseivirgaceae bacterium | reverse complement strand
CCAGCCATGAACTCACCTACTACGCCTGATGCCCCGGCAACGCCCAGGCCACCTTCAATGGCTACACCACCAAGCAAATTGGCCACCCCTTCAACTGTATGGGCACCCCAAACGTTCAGGTCTTTGGGCACCCCGTCAGCCCCTACAAACATATTGCTGCTTACATTAACCTGGCCATTAAAAGTTGAAGCCCCCTGCACATACAGGCCGTCGGTCCTATCGGCCAGGCCGCTGTTGTGCTGGCCACCTACATACAGGCCATCTCTAAACCAGCCGCCGTTGCTTTGGGTTACGCCAAAGCGGGCCTCGCCCCCGGTAGGCTCAACAGTAAAAATATTATTGCCGGCAGTCGGGTTGGTTGATTTTACCCTTACGGCAATGCCGGTGGTTGCGTTATTTGCTGCGCCAAGTGTATACAATTCATTATTGGCCCCTCTTAGTTCTATTTTACCATCCAGGCTTAGCTCGCCGTTGTTGTCACCCACATAAGTCAGGGTTGGCCCTTCTGGTGTTACCACATCAAAATCACCATCTACCTGAAAGTCACCACCGGCTGTTTCAACCACATTGTTTACCAGTGTTTCAGCAATAATGGTTTCTGCCCTGATGGTACCGGCCACATCAAGGGTGTACTGCGGTACGCTTACGCCAATGCCCACGCTGCCAGCGGCAGGTTGCAGCACCAGGTCGCCCTCAGCACGGGGCTGTGCATTTCTGGTGCTGTAGGTCTGTATGGTGTTGCCGTTAATGCTTTGGTAAGTTTCATTGCCTGTTTCAAAAAAAGTGGCCGGGCCATAGTTGAGTATCAGGTTTGAGTTTACGGCATCAAACGTGCCCGAGCCGGTTACTGTCAAGTCACCACCAATTTGTGCATTGCCGTTCTGGTCAAGGCTAAAGTGGGTATTCCATGTAATGGGGTCACCTGGGTTTTTACCGGCACCATCGGCATGCTTAAACTCCAGCCAGGGGTCGTTGCCGTTTACATGGGCAGAAAAGTCAAGAAAAAAGGCATCTTCATTGGCTACCAGAAACTTCTCACTAGTGCCATTGGTGGCATTCCATTTGTGCTGCACCCTGCCGTTACCATCTTGCACACCTATTACGTATTGAGAGGTAGGACCGGGAAAAATAACGCCCTCATAACCATTTAATGCCGTGTTTGAGCTGTTGTTAAATAGGGCCGAGCCTCTGGCCCCTGCAATAATAGGCCCGTTGGTGTGCAGCGCTGTTTCAGGGTTGGTTACACCAATGCCCACATTGCCCGTGTTGTAATACACATCGGCACCGGCTTTTGTCCAGGGCAGGTTGGCGGCCAGGTTGCTGATGTTGGTGGCATCAATATTGGTAATCAGTGCCCCATCACCATTAAAGTTACCTATAAACGCATCAGCATCAACATTGCCTTTTACCGTAAGCATAGAGCCGCTTGTAAGGTCAGTGCCTACGGTTGAGCCTACCACCATACTTTGCCCAAACAGGTTGGGTTTGGCACTAATGCCCTCAAAGTAAGCCGAGTTTTCGCCCCCTGTATAGCCGTTATGCTCAACAAAAAAGCGGGCGGCCTGCCCGCTGCTTCTTACCTGAAAAATGGGGTGCTCGTCAAGCGGGTTTTGCAATACGCGCAAGGCTACACCCGTGTTGGCGGCTGTTTGGTTGGGCCTGTACAACCGGGTAGAGGGTGCTTCAACACTAATGTCTCGCTCGCCGGCATCAATCAGCGTCAGTGAAGTAATTGATGCGCCGTTTACCAGCACATCACTGGCATTGACGGTGCCCGTTACATTAAGGTTGCCGGCAATGGCAGCATTGCCACTTTGGTCAAGGCTAAAGTGGGTGTTCCAGGTAATGGCATCACCTTCTGCCTTGCCTGTACCCTCAGCATGCTTAAACTCCAGCCAGGGCTCAGCACCGCTCACCTGGGTAGAGTAGTCAATAAAAAAGGCATCTTCATTGGCGGTTAAAAACTTCTCGCTGGTGCCGTAGGTGGCATTCCATTTGTGCTGCACCCTGCCGTTGCCATCCTGTACGCTAATCAGGTACTGGGCGTCTGGCCCGGGCATAATTATGCCCTCATTGCCGTTCAGGGCGGTGGTGGTGCTGTTGTTGTGCAGGGCCGTGCTGTGCCCACCGGCAACTATGGTGCCGCCGGTATGCAATGCCGTTTCGGGGTTGGTAATGCCAATGCCCACCAGCCCTTCTGTGGTGTACAGTACGCTGCCGGTTTTGGTCCAGTAGCTGCTGCCTCCGGTGGGCAGGTTGGTCAGCATTGAGCCATCACCAATAAACATGGTGGCCTTTACATTGCCAGCTACATGCAGCTTTTCATCGGGCGAGGTAATGCCCAGGCCCAGGCTGCCCCTGAAATAGGCCCGGTGGTCAGTGCCCCGCATTTCAAAACCAGAAGCACCGCCATTGGCCCCAAATGCAATGCCCTGGTTGTTGTCAGAGCCATAATAAGTAATGTATTGCACGCTTCCGTTGGTTAACGACCGGGTAAAGCCCGGTGAATTAGATTGCCCAATGCGCCAGTTGGCATCATTCCAGCCTGAGGTGTAAATGTCGCGGTCATCAATAAACAGGTCATCCCAGAAAATCAGTCCGTTGTTATCCAGTCTCAGGTAACTGCTAAGTAATTTGCCATTGTCAGTAACCTGGCTGAATGTTACCTGCGCATGGGCATGCGGGGTAATGAGTGCCATTGCAGCCAGCAACAGCAGCGCTGTGGTCAACAGCCGGCCTGTAGTGGGGGGTAGGTGTTGCCGCTTGGGCCATGGCCTTTTCAGGTGGCTTTGCCGTACGGCTGCTTTGTTTGGTTTGGTAAGCATTTTCATGTTGAGTCTTTTATTTATTGTATTGAATTGTGTTTGCTCTGGTTGGCCTTGTGTGTAATGGGGCAGCTTCAGGCAAAGCATAAGTTGCCTGACTATTTTGTTGGGAATAGTAACGTTATAATTCCATGTCTTAATGTAAGGCTAAAGTGGTGGCCTGCCAAGCCTGTAAAAGGCTGTACCCCTGCTGTTGGGGTGAAATGTCGCGTTATGACACACAATGTCGCATTTTGCCAGTGCGTAAGGGCCATGAACCAGCGCGTGCTTCACCAAATGCCATGCAACCACATGGCAAAAGGTATCAGGGGTTAAAAAGTATTGGGGGTGGGGTAGGTGGGGTATACACCCTGTGCCTGGTAAATTTGGGCATAAAAAAACGGCCTGAATAAGGCCGTTAATAAAGGGGGTAATTGGCTGGTTATCGCAGTATTTCCTGGCAAACAATAAATGCGGTGTCACAGTTTGAATTAGACTGGTTGGTGGTGCAGTCAACCGTATCGCACACATCATAATAAGAGGGGCAGTTGTTTGAACAATCTACCAGGTCGATTGTAATCTGGTCTGTGCCGCCCCTGTTTTGCTGGCTTTGCTGCGCATTCAGTCCGGTTACAAAGCTGCTTACCTTCAACTGGTTTAATGCTAATTTTTGCTTTTGCATAGGGTATAATTATTCAATAGTTAATGGTTATACAGCTTTAAATATAGGTGATTCATCTACCATAATTTAGTTGTATGTGCCAGGCATTTTAACCAATTTGGCTTTTACCTGATGTACTTAGCCAAATAAACCCATGCAAAAACGAATAGCCCTGGTGGTGGGCCACCCCGATGAAGAGAGTTTTAACTTTGCCCTGGCCCATGCCTACAAAGCCGGTGCTGAAAAAGCCGGTGCCGAAGTAAAGGAAATCATCATCAGAAACCTACAGTTTAACCCCAACCTGGCCTACGGTTACCGCAAGCGTACCGAACTGGAGCCCGACCTGCTGCACAGCCAGGAGGTATTGCAATGGGCCCACCATATTGTTTGGGTATACCCGGTGTGGTGGGGCTCAGTGCCGGCCATCATGAAAGGCTTTTTAGACAGGGTGCTGCTGCCGGGTTACGCCTTTCAGAAAAGGGAAGGCTCATTGTGGTGGGACAAGCTGTTTGCCGGCAAAACGGCTCGAATCATCTGCACGTTAGACCAGCCCCCCTGGTATTACCGCCTGTTTAACGGCCGGCCCAGCCACATAGCCATGAAAAGGCTTACCATGCAGTTTATTGGGGTAAAAAAGGTGAAGATAACCGCCATTGGCCCGCTCAGGCTGTCGTCAGATAGCTTCAGAACGCGCTGGCTGCAAAAGGTGTCACAGCTGGGCGCCAAAGGCCAATAAGGCAGCCCCCCAGGTTTTTAGCCGGGGTTTTTTTAGCACAAACCCTGCTTAAAAAACACGGCCCTCTGGCAGATTTATTGATGGTTTGCGTATGGCGGAACAGCCAATAACCAAGGTCAGGTTCGCATTGGTAAAACACGTAGCTTGGGCAATTTGTTTGTGCAGCTTAGAGAAGTTGCAGATGCAGCTTAAGCAAGTTGACTATGCAGCTTGGAGAAGTTGTTGATGCAGCTTAAACATTTTCTGGATGCAGCTTCAGCAATTTACTTTTCAGTACATCAGAAAGTTTACTTCCAGCACAAGTTCCGGGGTGGCTTAACAGAGGTGTGGTGTGGGGGTTACAGTGGGTGGAGAATTCAGGTGGAGAAATACGAATCAAGAGGTAGAGACGCTCCATTTATGGCGTCTCCACGTATTGTTTATCCCGTTGCGTGAGTCGCGATAAATCGGCGCCTCTACAATAAATATAATTACACCGTGGGGGCTACGGTCAATCCATTATCGGCTACGCCAATCCTGATCTTATCATCCTGGGTATACGCCCGGCGCACCTCAAGGCGGTACGTACCGGCGGTCAGGCTGGTGGGGATCAAAAACGTAAGCTTGCCCTCTGTTCTGGCCGCAATAAAATCAGCCTTATGCTCATTATTATTGGCTGTATTCACAAAAAAGATGCCCTCTTCTGTTTCATCGGCGTTAAACTTCAGCTCTTCACCGGTAATGGTGCCAATATTGCCAGGGGTCAGGTTGCCGTCGGCAGTTTGCGTAGCCACATCAATAAACTGATCTACAAAAGGCTGGGGCTTGCTGCTTTTCAGCTTCAGCAGGTTGGCCGTGGCCAGGCGTTGGTTCACCAGGGTGCCGCCGCTGGCTTTGACGCGCAGCGTATGGCGGCTGGCATCAAACTCATCGGTGCCATCAATAAACACCCCTTTAATAGAGGTGCGCAGGTTGGCAATAGGCAGGTTCACAAAATAGCCATCGGCCAGGCGCTTGGCTACGGCATCGTTATAGGCCGTCAGGGCACCAATCACATCGGTGCGCGTAAGCGTGGTGCCCGTGCCCAGCACATCTTCAATAATATCGTCCTGGTTCACGGCCAAAATAGGGTCTATCCGGGCTGAGCGGTCGTTCGGGTCGCTTGTAATCGGGTTGTCTTGTAAGTAATACCTGATGGGCATAACTGATCAAAATTTAATGGTTGTACATAATTTACAGCCTCAAACCTACAACAGCCCAACCACACCATTGCAAAATAAAATGGTTGCGAAATGTTGAAATAAAGTGATAATTATAGATTGAGAGAGGGGTAGGGAATATACTATTTGGCAAACTTGTTTCAAGGCAATGCTACAGGGAAATAGCGGCCGATGGAACAAAAGGCCTGAACAGGTTGATCATTTACCCCAACGGGCTTAGGGTAAGTGGCTTGAGGTTACTATCATCAAACCGCCAGGCTGCTGATGAAGGGCCTGACCCTTTGAACGGCAAGCCAGCGGCACAACGCACCGCCCAACGGGTATTAAATGGCTGGTTACCCTGCTGAACCACTTACCCCAAAACCCAGCCTAAAACACACCCACCAATTGAACAAGCCTAAGGCTGCGCTACCTGTTGGCATGCACAGCCCTGCCTTGCCCAATTACCTGTTACCTGCGGGGCAGAAAAGCTGCCCAAACCGGCTATTGGGTGAAGTAAGGAAAAGTGTAAACTTATTGAAAAAGCGCATGGCTGGTGCATCAACTACCTGGCAAATGAAGGCCAACCCTGTATTGCTGTGTTTGCTTAAGCGGTAGCGGCTGGCTAAAAAGCTGCGCTCTGTGCCGCATTTGGCCCAATGCTCAGTGCCCTGCTGCTGGTTAGCCACTGTTTAGTGATAAGCGTATACTTGTATAATAAATTTCTGGTACAATATTATATGTGCATTCCATACCTTTTGTATATTGGGGTATGCCTCAAGATGAACACCATGCACAAGGCCGAAAAAAGGTAAGCCCGACCGACCGCACCCTGCTGTTTGCAGAAAGTGGCAACTGTTGTGCTTTTCCGGGCTGTAAGCAGCCCCTGGTGCTGCGGGTTGATGGGCTGCCTACTTTGGTGGGGCAGGCCGCCCATATTTATGCAGCCAGCCCCAATGGCCCCCGCTACCGGGCTGATATGACGGAGGAGGAGCGGGCCGCTGAAAGCAACCTGATTGCCCTGTGCCCCATGCACCATCTGCATATTGACCGCCACCCCAATGAGTACCTTGCTGAAACCCTGAAGGAATGGAAGGATGAACAGACCAAACAGAGTAAACCGACCAGGCAAAAGTATGAGGAAGTATTAAAGGGTCTGCCCGAAGCAAAGGATGCACCCCACCAACCCTACAACCAGTACCTGACCCGCGTGCTGATTGAAGCCCTGGCCGCACCGTATGGCCCATGGGCAGGCACCCATGACGAAACACCCATTTGTGCAGCAGCCAGGCCCTGGCTCAGGATGTTTGATAGAGACGGTGCGCAATGGTATCGGGAATACCGGCCCAAAATGCAAAAGTTAATTCGTGAAAAGCTGGATAACCCTTTTGGCGAGCGGCTGCAGGAATTGCTCAGTACCGGCCTTCTGCTGGAAGAAAACCGCGATACCCCGAGGCACGGCGTAACCCATTTAGATTATATACAGCACTGCCACTTTTTGGCCCTGCACGTGGTGCAGTTGCTCAATTATGCCTTATTGGCCCATTATGGCCAAATGCGTGAAGCACAACCCCAGTTGCCCCCCTTGCCCATGCCAGCATTGGATGAACTGATGGCCCTGGGGCTGCCCATTAACCTGGAAGAGCATGTGGTGCTATTGGACCAATTGCTCAGCCATTACGAGGAATGCCGTTTGGCCTGCCCCATACCAGAATTGACAGCATTGCCACAAAATGGGCGCCTGCATGAGGTGCTTTGGCCGGCAGCCAAAGATTTGCAACAATTAAAAAATAAGGCTTATGACAAACCAGTAGATCAGCTTGCTGCCTACTGCCCCATGGCAGAGCGACTGCTGGCCAAACTGCTGGCCCCTTTGGCATTTCTGGCCCGTTACCGGCTTACCAGCCTGAAGCAAATTACCTACCAAAAGGTGCACCAGCAGGCCCATTACCTGCATTACACCCAGGGGGTGCATCAGGATGAGCTGACCGTAAACTGGACCGGGCTGCAACAGGAGCCCCCATACCCCCAAAGCCTGATGCTGCACCAGGAAGATGGAGCCACCTATGCCGAAGGCATTAACCTGTACCCTTTTGTAATTGATATGCACAGCATTGACGGGGTAGAAGGCACCGCTGTGCTGTACCTGAACCAGGTAAACCATTTAAATGAAGCCATGCCCAGCAATGCACCTGTTGATGACAGCAGGCAGTACAAAGCCGAACTGGTGTATTACCGGGAGGTGCCTTTTAAAGAATTGCCTGATGAGGCCACCCGGCCCAGGTTGGGCAAATTAGAAGTGGCTGA
>CAZXTW010000275.1:0-7691 GCA_964643525.1 uncultured Roseivirgaceae bacterium | reverse complement strand
AACAACGGTGGAATGATTATGAGTTGAATTTTGTGAATGCAGCTGATGCCCTGATTTTATCAGACACGACAGTGCTGATTTACCAAAGAAGAACAACTTTGAGTTGGCGCACCTGGCCTGAAAAAGAGGTGTTGCATAGCTTTTTTCCTGGCATTAAGTTAACTACCCTGAAGCTGGGGCCTGACGGTACTATTTATGTAGGCTCGCGCACAGGCCTGAAGCGCATCCATAATTATGAGTTGGAAGATGTAGACGTGGCTGGTTACACCGGAATGATTTATGATTTGGAGTGGGACGATGCCGGTAATATGTATGTCGCTACTGCCGATGGGTTGTATTATGAGTACCAGTACAACTGGAAGCGTATGGGGGTGGAACAGGGGCTAACGCACCAGCGCATTATGAGTATTGCACAGGATAGCAATGGCAAGCTTTGGATAGGCACCCAACAGGGCCTGAACAGCTTTGACGGCAGTAATGTGGTGCGGCTTGATGAATCTGACGGCCTGCCAGCTGGTGAGATTAGAGACCTTGCTTTTGAAGAAGCTACCGGTACGTTGTGGATAGGCACCCAGGCAGGGCTGGCCAGTATACAGCCTGATGAGCTGATTGCCCGCAATGAAGTGGGTACCATTGCTATTACTAAGGCAGTGCTGGCCGATACTGTATTGCATTTTCCTGAAAAGATTGCCCTGCCAGCCACTGATAATAACCTGGAGGTGCGCTTTACTGCCCTTGATTTTAGAACGCCAGATAAGATACAATATGAGTACCAGCTGCGTGAAGCCAGCCGAGCGAATAATGCACGTTCTAAATGGTTTAAAGCCCAGCAAGGGGTACTTACACTGCCATCATTAGGGGCGGGCAATTATGTGCTGAGCATTAGAGGCAATAGCTCTGGCCATGAATACAGCATGCCCGACAGCCTGGCCATTCATGTAGCCAGGCCATGGTGGCTTAGCTGGTGGGCCTACCTGAGCTACTTGTGTATGGCCATTGGGCTGGTAGTGCTGGCAGGGCGCTGGCGCTATTACCGCATTACAAAAGACAAACAGCGGCTTGAGCAGTTAGTAAAGGCACGTACCCAGGCATTGCAGGAAAAAAATGAACATATAGCCACCCAAAAGCAGGCTCTTGAAACGCAGGCACAACAATTAGAAGAGTTGAGCGCCATGAAGTCGCGCTTTCTGGCCAACGTAAGCCATGAGTTACGTACCCCGTTAAGTTTAATTATTGGCCCCTTAGAGCGGCTGTTGAAACAAGTGCCTGGCCATGAAGAGCAACACTATTTGCAGATGGCCCTGCGCCAAAGCACCCACCTGAATGAGCACATCAGGCAGTTGCTGAGCTTTGCCAAGGTAGAGCAGAAGCAACTGCCCATGTTGTTTGTGCAGCAGGATATGTGCCTGATAGTTGAAGAGCTGGTGAATGAGTTTGCCCTTGCCGCCCAGCAGGCAGGCATTGACCTGGTAACAGAATGTGTGGTTGGTGAAGTGCTGGCCCCGGTTGATAGGCAGCATATGGATACTATTGGCAGAAACCTGATAAGCAATGCCTTGAAGTATAGCAAAGGCCCGGGCAAAGTAAAGATAAGCCTTGCGTACGCAGCCAATAAAAAGTATGTGCGTTGGTTAACGGCAGATGAAGGCCCTGGCATACCTTATGAAGTACAGGAAAAGGTGTTTGACAGGTTTTATCAGGTGCAGGCCCAGGCCCCGCATACCTCTCAAACAGGTGGTACAGGTATAGGGCTGGCCCTTGTGAAAGAGCTGACCGAGTTGCACCACGGTTATTATTTTTTGAGCAGCACCCCCGGCAAGGGTACTACTTTTGCCATATACCTGCCGCTACAGCAGGATGAAGTGCTGGACGTGCCCCAACCACCCCCAACGAATATTGATATTGGGCTGCCAGTAAACGGTGCTGCCAGTGCAGTGCAGCAGCCTGCCCCAGCGTTGCTGCCAGTAGCACTTAACGGTGCGCAGCACCAGCATACAATATTGTTGGTAGAAGACCACCAGGAAATGCTTGATTACCTGACTACCGGTTTAAGCAGCAGCTACCATGTGTTGACAGCCCGCAACGGCCAGGAAGGGGAGGCACTTGCAAAAGAGCATATTCCTGACCTGGTTGTGACCGATGTGATGATGCCAGTGGCCGATGGTATGCAGCTATTGCAAAGCCTGAAGAGTAATGCCGAAACAGACCATATACCTGTAATTATGCTTACTGCCAAGGCCGATGGCCATAGCCGCCTGGAAGGTATAAAGGGTGGGGCAGATGTTTATATGAGTAAGCCGTTTCACTGGGAAGAGCTGAAGGAACGGATTGTGCAGCTTATTGCAGGTCGTGAACGGTTAAAAGACCGGTATGTGGCACAACTAAAGGCCACCACAGCCCAGGATGACCCGATTGATAGCAATACTGACCAGGGCCGTTTTCTGCATAAAGCCACCGAGATTATTAAAAGTAACCTGCATGTTGCTGATTTTCAGGTAGAGCAGCTGGCCAAAGAGCTGTGCCTGAGCAAGCCCAGCCTATACCGTAAAGTGAAAGCTACCACAGGCATGTCGCCCGTAGAGTTGATACGTTCGTTACGGTTAAAGCGTGCCGCAGCTTTATTGCGTAAGTCAGAGCAAGTGCAACAGGTGGCCTGGAAGGTGGGCTTCCAGAGCCTCTCGTATTTTAACCGAACGTTTAAAGCGCAGTTTGGCTGCACGCCAGGGCAATTTACCAAACAACAGCCAAGGGTGTAAGCTACTGATCAGGTAAGGCCCTGGCACAGGTATTTAACGTATCTACATACTGGGCAAGGTAGTCGTTTACCTTCTTGCGTTTATACTGCATAATGTACCTTGGATGTGCCAGCGGATAAATTTGCTCAAAGAAGTGGTGCTTGTCATTGAGCTTTTGCAGGTAAGCATAGTTTTTTCCCTCGCCCAGGCATATACAACAGGTGCGGCTTGTACCAAATGCAATTTGCTGTTCTATGGTTTCAATAATTACTGGCTCGAGCAACCTGTTTAGCTCTTTATCGTCATAATAGTTGAGGTTTTTTCCCTCTCTGGTAAAGCCCAGTGGGCAGACGGCAGTAATAAAAAACTGACTAAAGAATTTGTTGACCCCACCATAAGCCTCAATAAACTGATATACAAACTGGCTGCTCAATTCAGCCTTGGGCGCAAATGGATGATTGATTTGACAGTATTTTTCCAGATTAACAGGGTCAGTAAAGGGTATGCCTGTAACCCCGGCCCCAAAACGGCCAGGGTTAATGCCAAACACAAAAACTCGGGGGCGGGCGTCAGCATAATATTTGTTGTAATACTGGCAAGTGGTTTGCCATGCCTGTGCTTCAATAAAAGGGTTTAATAATTCAATGCCTCCTGGCATGGCCCAGCCAGCTTTCAGGCTTTCATAAAAACCAATGACTTGCTCGTTAAACAGCTTCATACGGCCAAAAATACAACACTGGTTTAATTAGTGAAGTAATAATGCAATTGAAATAGTTAATTTTATAAGAGATGCCATGAGTGATTGGCTGGCACTGACCCTCTTTTCTAAAACCAATGCGTTATTTGATTATACTTTTTGGTGATTAGCCTACTGTTGTTAACTATTTAGTAAAATGCAGTTACTTTTAGGTTAATTTGTGTGCTGGTTAAATAGCTTTTCGGCATTGCGTTAGCCTGCAGGGGCTTTATGACACACAACAGTTGTTTTCTTTTGGGAGGGAGGCTTGTGATAGCACAAATAAACTGTAAAAAGCTGCTAAAGAAAGCCTATCTAAGGTAAATGTTGGAACTTTAGCACCTTCTTGAACCAGAGGTATACAAGATATAACAAATTTGCCTATATTTACTTTATATCCGAACTGGGTTACAAATCAACTTAACCTTTTTTATGGTTTGAATTGCCAGACCGAGTGAAGAGTAACTATAATGACTTTCGTAGGTAAGCTGTTACAGAAAGTTGTGAAAGGCACGCAATATTCAGGAATTATTGAATGCTCAGCATATCTTTACGCGAGCGTTCACAATAATTTAATAATTATCTTCAGTTGAAAACAGACATTAACACTAGCTACTGCTCTCGGGCAGCATGGTAGTTTAAGATATATAAAATCTAATCGTTCAGTAATAGGTATACATAAACAAGTTGAATCCCCCCGATTTTTAATCTGGGGGATTTTTGATTTTATGCTTTTTTAAACTTAATCCACGCCCCTAGTAAGGCCCCTGATACAACAAAGCAAACAAAGGTTTTGCCAGTATCAACAAGGGTAAGCTCAAAGCTTTTTAATGAAAAGGCATTGGTGGTGGCTACATCGGCAAACTGAAACGCAAACCAGATAAAAGCTGCCGTTTTAAGGCCTTGTACCAATAGTTGCACCTGTAGTTTAATGAACAGAACGGCAAGCCCATAGTTAACTATAATCGCTGTAACAATAGCAATGATGTAGGGTGTTGGGTCGGGGTCAGCAAAATCACTTTCCTTTAGGCCTGTCAGGGCCATCCATTGCTGGGCAAAAGTACCATACCAGCCGGCGCCAATGACTTGATACATGACCACTAACAGCCAGACTGCGAGGTGATTGATTTTTTGGGTTTTCATGTAATGCTATGATTTGGTTTTACCATGCATTTAACTTCATGAAAAATTTACTCTGATACAATAGCAGGGTATAGAATATGCAAGAAATGCAAGTAAAGGCTGCGTAATATGTTTGTTAGTATTTGATTGCTATCGATGAAGAGGCTGTTGCACCTTCAATCAAAAACAGCCTTAACCCGTATGAAACGACCTTTACTATTAAGGCATACACCGCTGTTGTTAGCACCGGGTTGTATTACAACTATTTATATGCCCCGGCCCTTTAAGGGTTGGGCTTTTTACGTTGATGCAAACCAATAGTTGGGCCTGAATAAAAAAGTGGATACGGCAGGGTTACTTTTAATGGGGTGATTCACTAACTGCGACTATGATACTTGATCAGATGTATAGTATATAATGTGTGCAATTAGTTATAGCTGTTCTATCTATATTCCTTTAAAGAAAAAAAGCCGCTTCCTTTGGAGGCGGCTTTTTTGTTGATTAAAATAGATTGATATAAAAGCTATTCTTTATTCATAATTATGGAAGATACTGTATTGATATACAGGCCTTTCCTATTGATTACAATGGCTTATGCCTGTTATTATTTATCGTTGCACCACCAGGCCCTTTGAGGGGTCCCAGTCGTACTCCATATAATCGGCCGTTTTATGAGCGGCAGAAGCATCTTTTTTTAGTTTCGTTACGGCCTGTAAAGCACCATCAATACCGGCGCTTACACCAGCGGTACTGATTAGCTGCCCATCTTCAACAAAGCGAAACCCCCTTACAATACGGGTTTCTGTACCGGCTTCGGCAACTGTTTTTTCAAGGTTATCAAGGTATAAATGGTGTGTTGTAACGGTTTTATCATCTAGTAAACCGGCACGCGCTAATAACCCTATTCCGGTACAAACGGCCAATGTTACCCTGGCCTGGGGCATGGCTGTTTTAATCCATTCTATAATACCCGGTTCATCTAACGGCAAGTTGGCAGGGTAGGCCCCAGGAATAATAAGTGCATCAGGAACCGGAGACGCATCAAATGTGTAGTTAGGATAAATATTCAGAAAGTCTTGACTCATTACCGATTCATCACGACTTTCAGCAACTGTGTATATATTAAAGTCATTAGTAAGGAAATACTTGGAGCCATCAAACACCTCACCTGGACCTGCCAGGTCAAGCAGTCCAACATCTTCATATACAAGTATGGCTATGTTCATTAGGGGTTGTTCTTGAAAGAATTGCGCAAATATAAGATTCTTATAACAGATTCTTGGCAATTCTCTAATCCTTTACCGCTACTTTTACGTATACCTAAGGTTTGCTTTATATAAAACAGTCATTAAACACATATTAAAGGCTTATAGCAGAGAAATGTCAGCAGATTTTGAAATAGGAAAAGAATACAGGGGCCAGATAGACCCTGACAAAATAACCAACAGGCCAAGTACGTTGCCTTACCCGCATACAGTAGGTAGCCCTGCTTTTAAGCCAGTTGAGCGGAAGGGCATTAGGGGCACCTCGCTAGCCATTATGGAAGAGCAAACCCAAATGCAACTAGACCAGATACAGCAACAGGTTGAGTTGTTGTATACGCAAGCTGCGGCTATTCAAAATAGAGTTGAGATGTCGCAAATGATTTATGGCGCAGAGGTTGGCTTTTTACCTGTAATTGGTGAAGTATACCACTTGTACAGGCGTAAAAATGGCAGGTATGTATTGTCAATGGTAGCCCCTGAAGAGTGGGGCCTGAACAGCCCGTATGATTATGTGCAATCAGCAAAGTTACTGGCCGACAGAACCTGGGTGCCAGAAGAAAATACCTGACACAATACACCCTATTGGTGAAATCACAAAGGCCTTTTATTTTTCAATAAAAGGCCTTTGTGTGTGGCGCATAATGTATTTGTAAACAGCGCAATGGCCAAATGGCCGGTGTTAGGTTTATTTATTAAAGTCTTCTAGGAAGTCAATAATTTCTTTTAGCCGGGTCCACTCACTGGGCAGGTTATTCCACCATTCGTAAGTCATTACCTTATTGCCTGTTAAAGTTAATTCATAATAGGTCCCCTCTAGCATATCGCCTGTAGCATTGGCAAAAGTAGGCAATTCAATGCTTTTGAGCCTGGTCAGTATGGTTTGGTACTCAGTGGGCTCTACTACCCCTCTTTTTTCTTCAATAGTGGGTTTTAAATTGTTTTCAAGGCGCTTGATGTACTCATCAGGTTTTTCAAACAATTGATAATCGTCATTTCTGTGCCAGCACTTTACCAGGTAATGGCCTCTGCCTGACTCATCTTCATAAAGCTGAAAACAAGTGGCTTCAGCAAAAGGAGGCATGGTGCAGTACTTCACCACCACCTGCTCTTCACTCTGTTTTACAACCTCAAGTGCCTTGTTTTCAAAATCGATCCACTGATTGATATAAGTCTGTTCCATAGGCAACAAAGGTAAGCTACTTGCCACAAATAACCTCGGCACGCCAAAATTTCATTATAAGGTCTGAATATTTGCAGATAGATTGTAATATTATGGAGAGGTTGGGTACTAACCCGCTGTAATCAACGAATCAAATCACCAAATTGAACATGACTATGTCGACCGATCAAGTACTAGATGAAAACTTACAATCACCAAAAGAGTGGCCCGTGCAGTATGCCTCATTTGGGTACAGGTTATTGGCTTATATTTTAGACTTTTTAGTGCTTATTCCTGTTGTTGCACTAACAATGTATAACCAGTTTGTAATGAAAAGCTTTATTCTTGCTTTGCTGCTTTCATTGGCAGGCGTAATTTATAAAGTATTGATGGAGGGCAGTTATGGGGCAACATTGGGAAAAATGGCCCTAAAGATGAAAGTAGTTGACGCTGATGGCGACAAGATATCATTCAGTGAAGCAGCTACCAGAGCTTGGCCTTTTATTATAGCAGCAGTGGTTGCCATGATACAGGTTGCCATGTTGTTTAACCACCCTGAGTTTATTGAGGCAAAGGTTTCGAGCTTAGAAGACTTTGCTGTTTTTGGAGAAATTCAAAATGAGGCCTCAAACCCCGTGTTAGGTTGGATACCGCTGATTGTGATTTTAGTAGCT
>CAZXTW010000274.1:0-7707 GCA_964643525.1 uncultured Roseivirgaceae bacterium | reverse complement strand
GAATAGTTGTATTGAAAAATATAATTATAAACCCGGGCCCAACAGTCCGGGTTTATTGTTGCCCTTAAAACAAGGCCTGCTATGATTAAACTAATGGCCAATAGCCGTTTAATAAAAATAGAATGCGTTCAAAATATAGATTTTGGAACAGAAAAACTATGGGTAATTCAAAGGGCCAGCTGGGCCAGGTATGATTAAGCACAGCCTAATCATGACACCCCCAGCCCGGCCCACCACCGGGCTTTTTTTATGCCTGAAAGTAAAGCAAGTGATATACTAAGATAAACCTATTCACTATTAATTATTAACTATTCATTAACCAGGGTGCTGCCGGGTAATTGGGGGTTCAACTCCCCCCAGCACCACCAGCTAAAGGAGGGGCAAAACGGGTGCCTCCTAACCGAGAGAGTGGTTAAAGGCCACAGGTTACAGCTCCGTTTGCTGTGCCATGTTCTGTAAAAGCTCTCGGTAGCTTAGTGTGGTTCAAAGTGCGGCGGGCCAACAACCGGCCCCCGCCAATTGAACCTGCGGGTAACCACCCATGCGCTTATGGCTCAACTGGCAGAGCACCCTACTCTTAATCGGGCGGTTGCAGGTTCAAATCCTGCTGGGCGCACCAGTTGGCTGGCTTCGGCCCGCCACAACAACCTTTTGCACTGGCCTAAGGCCTTGCATAAGCGTGAGGAAAACTAATTGCCATGGCCCTGATGTGTGCGTGCAGGCACCATAGTGCCGGCCAATAGGTTACGGTATGCTGCCAGGCAGGCGGTGTTTCTTCTCCACTCCATGGGTCGTGGGTTCGACTCCCGCTTCGGCACTGCCGAATAGCTCAGTGGATAGAGCAATGGACGGTCTATGCAGGTTCGAGTCCTGCCGCCCCGCTTGGGGTGTGGCGGAAATGGTAAACGCGTTGGATTTGAGTTCCAATTGACTTAGCTGTGAACTGTTAATTCACCAGTGAAGGCCGCCCTGCCTTAAATGGGCACAAAAAAAGGCGCTGCCAAAGTGGCCCATGCCAGTGGCTTGTTAAGCCGCCGGCACGGAGCCCCTGCAGCAGGCTATGCAAAAACCCGGATGCCGCCAGCAGCCGGTGCACGCCTACCAAAAGGCCTTAACGCCCTGCGGTACGCCTGCCCTTACCCTGGCTCAAGGGCTTTTCCGCCTGTTTACAGACTGCCGCAATGGCGGTGCCCTTTATAATAATGAAACAACACAAACTAACAACAAACAACTAAACACCATTTTAAATCTTTTAAAGCCATGAAGAGAATCACCATTAACCAGGGCAAGGTAGGCCTGTTGTTTCAGCGGGGCGACTACCGCAAGGTGCTTGCCGAGGGTGCTTACTGGGTGGGCCCCTTCACTGAAGTAAAGCTTTATGACAAGTCAGTGCCCTTTTACGCACCTGTTGATTTAAGCCTGCTGCTGGCCGATGCCCAATTAGCAGCCCAACTGACGGTAGTAGAGGTGGGCGATAGCCAAATAGCCCTTGAGTTCCGCAATGGCAACTTTGCCAGGGTGCTTACCGCTGGCCGCTACGCCTACTGGAAGGGGCTTGTTGACTTTACCTTTATTAAATGTGACCTCAGCAAAGCTGAAATTACTGAAAAGGTACCATTGGCAGTGCTGCACAGCAAAGAGGTTAGCCCCTACATCCGCCAGTTTACAGTAGAGGCCTACGAGCAGGGGCTGTTGTTTATTGACGGCCGCTTTGAGCAAATACTGCCCACCGGTACGCACTACTTCTGGCGCAATGCCATGTTGGTGCAGGTGATGAAGGCCGATATGCGCCTGCGCCAGGTAGATGTAACCGGGCAGGATGTATTGACTAAGGATAAAGCCGCAATCAGGGTAAACCTGCAGGCACAGTACAAAGTGTATGATGCCCAGAAGGCACTGGTGGGTAGCCGCAACGCGGCCGATCAACTGTATGGCCTGCTGCAGTTGGCTCTCAGGCAATATACCGGCACCTTTACCCTTGACGAATTGCTTGACAGCAAAGAAGCCGTGGCAGATTACGTGCTGAAAAACGTCAAAGCCAAAGCCGCCGAGCTGGGCCTTACCCTGGTAGGTTGCGGCGTGCGTGACCTGATTTTACCTGGCGATGTGAAAGACATCATGAACCAGGTACTGGTGGCACAAAAGAAGGCACAAGCCAACATTATTACCCGCAGAGAAGAAACAGCCTCTACCAGAAGCTTACTGAACACGGCTAAGCTCATGGAAGATAACGACATGCTGTTTAAGCTCAAAGAAATGGAATATGTTGAAAAAATTGCCGACAAGATCAATAGCATCACCCTCTCTGGCGGTAGCCAGGTCGTTGACCAATTGAAGCATCTTTTTGCCCCCCGTAGTTAAATGAAGCCCCCCGACGCCCAGTCGGGGGGCTCATTATTTTGCACCTGCTTACTTTTTTAATGACATTTGCACCTGCACTAAATTTAGGTATAAGTGTGCTAATGCATGTTCAGGGCGTAATTGTTAAATGCCTGTTGCTCATGAAAGGGATAAAATAGTGCCATGAGAAAGCAAAGTTTATTGAAAAGGTTTGCCCGAAATATTTTATTGCCCGATAACGGGCCGGTTTTAGAAGGCAAAAAGGGCAGCTTTATTTTTGTACACATCAATAAAAACGGGGGGATGAGTATTGGCAAAGTATGTGGCTATAACAGGCGCAACCACTACACAGCCAAAGAAATAATTGATAAAGTAGGCGCCAGGGCCTGGCAACAGGCCTTTAGGTTTGCAGTAGTACGTAACCCCTGGGATAAGGTGGTATCGCAATACAAATACCGGGTAATGAGAAACCAGACCGAGCTGGCCCATGCCAACTTAAGCTTTGACAACTGGCTGGCCTGCACTTATGGGCCTGATAAAGACCCCAAGTATTACAACAACCCCAAATATTTTTTACCGCAGGTAGAGTGGCTCAAAAACCACGAGGGCCAGCTTGATGTGCCCCACATAATCAGGTTTGAGCAGTTGGCTGCTGGCTGGGCTGAGGTGGCAAAGGCACTGAGCCTGCCAACTACCCTGCCCCACATCAACAACACCACCAAAACAGATTACCGCACCTTTTATAATGACCATACCGCACAGATTGTTCAAGAGTGGTTTCATGAGGATATTGCTGAATATAACTATACCTTTGATTAAAGGCATAACCCATTAACCCATAGCTGCCCTGTTTTGGAAACACTGATAAAACTGCTTGAAGAAAGCATTGAAGATGAAATTCTGAGCCGCCAGGAAAAGAAAGACCTGAAAGCGGCCATTAAAGCGCATCCGCTTGACCACCCACAGCAGGCCAGGCTACGTAGTAAAATATTTGATATGGCCGTAACCAGAGTGAATGACAGCAACTATGGCCGCATTATTTCATGGCTGGAGGCGGCCAACAAAGCATTGGCACTGGCGGCACCTAAGCCAATGGGCAAGGGATTTTTTAGCCCAGGCAGTGCCTGCCGCGACGTAATTATTAAAGAACTGCGCAACGCAACCCATACTGCTGATATATGCGTGTTTACCATTAGTGATGACCTGCTGAGCAAAGAAATAAAACTTGCCCACCAAAGAGGCCTGAAGGTGCGCATCATTACTGATAATGATAAGCTGTATGACAAAGGTTCTGACATTCGTGACCTCGCTAAAGCAGGCGTACCCATTAAAATAGATGATACCCACAACCACATGCACCATAAGTTTATGGTGGCAGATGGCCAGCTGCTAATTACCGGTAGTTATAATTGGACACGCAGCGCAGCAGACTTTAACCATGAAAATGTGCTCTTAACTACTGACGAGCATGCTGTACATGACTACCAGAAAACCTTTGAAACCCTCTGGAAAACCATGGATGCCTTTAAATAAATAGTGGGCAATACTTTTAAAGTGCTTTGATTGGTGAATAAATGTACCTACAGCTACACGCTTGAAGGCCAAAAACCCCTGTTATGGGTTTGTTATACAACCTTTGTTTTCATTTCATCTAAAAAATAATTACCGGTATGTCACCCAAATGCCACCCAAAAAGGTTTGACACTAACCGTAGATATTCCTACTTTTGATTGTGTTTTTACAAATTCTGCTTCCTTAAAGGTTATTCAAGTCGGTAAATGCGTTTCTTTCAACACCCAATATTTATGGGTGTAGTTTTGTTTGTAATAGGGCATAGTAAAAGGGGGAATTTTTACTGCCCGCAAAGCAGCATGATTGTACAACAACAGCGCAAGTATTTCCAGGATTTCGCATCAAAGTCAAAAAAGATTAAAAGCATATGGGGTTACATGCAATGCTTACCATGCATTCATGGCGCACCATATTGCCTTCTATATAATCGTAAACAACCGTTAAAACGCTAACCATATGAACACAAACAAACTCTGCTATTATTTTCTGGCATTAGCCTTTTTTATTGCTGGCAGCACCGCTGTCACTGCCCAGACACTGAACGAAAGCTCTGGTACAGGATCACACGCCAGAATATCTTCTGGTGACTTTAACACTGCCTTTGGTGACTCAACTGGCTCAAACCTGACTTCAGGTTCGCAAACTACTTTTGTAGGGTACCAGGCTGGTCGTAGCTGTACTACCTCTGAGTTGGTGGCTATTGGTTACCAGTCGGGTTACACCAACACCACTGGTTTTGACAACACCTTCGTTGGCGCCCAGTCAGGCCGCCTGAACCAGAACGGTGGTGACAACACCTTTATCGGTACTGAGTCTGGTGAGAACAACACCACTGGTTATGACAACACCTTTGTGGGTGAAGAATCAGGTACCCTGAACACCACCGGTTATGAAAACACCTTCATTGGTGAAGACGCCGGTTTCTCTAACACCACTGGTTACAAGCAGGTATTCGTAGGTAACGAGGCGGGTATCTCTGCCGACGTTGGATACCGTAACGTGGCCGTAGGCTCAGAGTCTATGAGTGATGTTGACGATGGCCACCACAACACTGCCGTAGGTGATAGTGCCGGTATTGACATTGGTGATGGTATTTACAACACCATGGTAGGTGCCGCCGCTGGCCCTGCTACTGAGTGGGCCGACTACAACACCTTTGTAGGTGCCATGAGTGGTTGGGACAACAACCGGACCAACAGCACCACCAATGCCAACAGAAACACTTACGTTGGTTTTTACACTGGCTTTACCAACCGTGAAGGTCAGGACAACGTGGGTATGGGTGCTTTCTCAAACTTTACCAACACCAACCGCAGCCGTTGTACTTTTATTGGTGCTGACCAAACTGTTGGCAACAACGATGTTGAGCTTTGGGGCTACTTAGCCTACAACACTGGCCAGTACGCCATGGCCATGGGCCAGCAAACTGACGTGCGCGCTACCGGTGCCATTACCATGGGCTATCAGGGTGAAATCACTTCAGGCTCTACTTACTCAATTGGTATTGGTTACCAAAACAGCGTTGCTGCCGGTAGCTCAATTGGTATTGGCCGCAGCATTGATGTTGACAATACTTTGGCTGTTGCCATTGGCGACAATGTAACCCTGCAGGGCGATAACGCAATTGTAATAGGTGCTTCAAGCACAGCCACTGCTGCCAACTCAATTGTACTGGGTTATGCCACTACAGTATCAAACGCCAACGAGGCTTACATTGGTAACGCCACTACTGCTTCTATTGGTGGTGCCGTTAACTGGACTGCCACCTCTGACGGTCGCTTCAAAACCAACGTACAGGAAAACATTCCTGGCCTGCAGTTCATTAACCAGCTGCGCCCCGTATCATACAACTTTAACGTAGCCAGCATGTACGAAATGCAGGGCCGTGAAGTACCTGAGTTGCTTAAAGAGCTCTCTGCCAAAAAAGAGCAGGTACAGTACACTGGTTTCATTGCTCAGGAAGTACTGGAGGCTGCCGAGGCTACTGGTTATGACTTTAGCGGTGTGAAAATACCTGAAAACCCTGACACTGACGCTTACGGCATTCGCTATGCTGAGTTTGTGCCTTCATTGGTAAAAGCCGTACAGGAGCTTGACAAAAAAGTAAAAGATCAGGAAAACCTGATTGAGAAGCAAACTGATGTAATTGCTGGTTACGAAGCCACCCTGCAAAAAATGCAAGAGCGTTTGGCTGCTGTTGAAGCCCAAGTACAAGTACAGCAAGTAAGTGTATCAAACAATAACAAATAACTACAAACACAGATATGGTTTATAACCAACCTATAAAAGGGGTGGTGCGTGCCGTCTGTGTGTTATGCTGTACCCTGCTGCTAACCATAAGCAGCTTTGCACAGCCCACTGCCAACGGCAGTGAAACGCAGGTAAACGTTACTACTGCAAATACCCAGCAGAATGCAGCAGTAGCCACAAACTCAACCGGCAATTACTTTATTGCCTGGGAGAGTGCCGAACAAGACGGCGATGGCTACGGCATATATGCGCAACGCTACAATTCATCAGGCTCTGTAACCACCGCAGAGTTTCTGGTAAACAATACTACTACTAACGACCAGCGCTTTCCGGCGGTAGCCATGAATGCCGATGGCAACAGCGTAGTGGTATACCAAAGCATTAGCCAGGATGGCGACGGCTGGGGCATTTATGCCACAGTATACAACAGCGCTGGCGTGCTGGTAGCCAACGATGTGCAAGTGGCCCAAACCACCACCGGCCAGCAGCGCTTTCCTAGCGTAGCCATGGCCAACGATGGTACTTTTGTGGTTACCTGGGACAGCGACGGCGATATTTACGCCCGCCGATTTAATGTTGACGGCTCACCCAATACCGGTGAATTTCTGGTAAACACAAGCAGTGGCACTGTTGAGGGCTATCCTGATATTGATATGGATGGCAGCAACAGGTTTGTTATTGTATGGCAAAGCACTGATAACGATGGCGATGGCTACGGCATTTTTGGCCAGTTATACAGCAACACAGCCTCTACCATTAGTGGCAACTTTCAGTGTAATACTGATACTGTTGACAACCAGATTGAGCCCGCCGTGGGCCGCTCTAACGGAGGCAGCTTTGTAGTGACCTGGGCCAGCCATGGTACTGATGGCGATAGCTGGGGTGTTTATGCCCAGCGGTTCAACGCTTCTGGCGTAGCCCAAGGCAGCCAGTTCAGGGTAAACAACACCACCTCTGGTGCACAACACCACCCTGACCTGCAATTGACCAGCACCGGTATTATGGTATTTACCTGGTCGGCCTTTGGTGATCAAGATGGTGACAAAGCCGGGGTATATGCCCGTGTGTATGATGAAGATGGCAACAGCTCTGGCAACGAAACCAGAGTGAACACCACCACTGACGATTACCAGCACCTGGCCGCGGTAGCGGTAGTTGAAGACCTGGGCCCTGCCGTGGTAGTTTGGCAAGATGGCCTGCACAGTGCTGATACCAGCCGCGATGGCTCTGACTATGCCGTAGTGAGCCAGCGCCTTAACGTGCCAGACGTTACCGCGCCAAATGCCGTTTGTCAGGACATTACCCTGTACCTTGATAACAATGGTGATGCCTCTATCAATGCTTCTGACCTTGATGGTGGCTCTACAGATAACGTAGGGGTAGTAAGCTATGCTGCTACACAAACCATTTACAACTGTACTGATACCGGTACCAACAACATTACATTAACTGTGAAAGATGCCGCCGGCAATTCAGACCAGTGCGTATCTGTGGTAACCGTGTTAGATACCATTTCGCCCACAGCCTCATTGCAGGACCTGGTAG
>CAZXTW010000273.1:0-7730 GCA_964643525.1 uncultured Roseivirgaceae bacterium | reverse complement strand
GGTAACCGCGATACCCGGGAGGTAGACCAGCAGGCAGATAAACTGATGGGGCTGTTGGGCATTACCGGGCGCAGCAACCATGCCCCCGCCGCCCTGAGTGGTGGCGAGCAGCAGCGCACGGCAGTAGCCAGGGCCCTGATTAACTCGCCAGCCATTGTGTTTGCTGATGAGCCCAGCGGCAACCTTGACTCGGCCAATGCCGAGCAGCTGCACCGGCTGTTTTTTCACCTGCGCGACAGCCTGAACCAGACTTTTGTGATTGTAACCCACAACGAAACGTTTGCCCAGCAGGCCGACCGCCGCCTGGAAATTAAAGACGGCCGTTTTACCACTTAAACCATGAATAGCCCAGCATGAGTAAAGGCGTTTGGTACATGATATTGGCCACGGTATTTTTTGCTTTGATGCAACTTACCGTGAAGTATTTAAACCGCATACCAGCCATTGAGCTGGTATTTTTTCGTTGTTTGGTATCGTTTGTGCTCAGCGCTGGCATGCTGGCCTACGAGCGGGTACCCCTGCTGGGTAAGCCCAAAAACCGCTGGCTGCTGCTGGGCAGGGGGGCCATAGGGGCCATAGCCCTAAGCCTGTTTTTTATTACCCTGCAAAAGCTGCCTCTGGCAAGCGCGGTGCTGATACAGTTTTTAAGCCCCATTTTTGCCACCGTACTGGGCATGTTTCTGGTGGGCGAAAAGGTAAAGCCCTGGCAGTATATGTTCTTTGCCCTCTCGTTCAGTGGGGTGCTGGTTATCCGTGGGTTCAATACTGACCTGTCGTGGTTATACGTGGGCTTTGGCCTGGCCTCGGCCATGCTGGCCGGCGTGGCGTACAATATTATACGCAAACTCAAAAATGCTGAGCATCCGCTGGTGATCATCTTTTACTTTCCGCTGGTAACCATGCCCGTAACCGGTATTTGGGTGGCCTTTAACTGGGTGCAACCCGTGGGGTATGAATGGCTGCTGCTGCTGGCCTGTGGGGTGTTTACACAAATAGCCCAGTACTTTATGACGGTAGCCTACCAGAGTGATGAAATATCAAAGGTGGCCAGCCTGAAGTATATGGGCATCATTTACGCCCTGCTGCTGGGCTACTTTTTGTTTGATGAGGCCATTACCTGGTCGCTCATTGGCGGTATGGCCCTGGTTATACTGGGCATTGTACTGAACTTAGCTTACAAACGAAGGCTTGAAAAACAGGCAAATAATTGATAAGTGATAATGCAGAATTGACAACTAACATGATGGTTTTCAAAAAGAAGTAGCTGCCTTGGGTTGACTGTAAGGCAAATAGTTATCAATTTTCAACTTTCAATTATCAATTCAAAACGCATGTCAAACCAAGGACTGATCATAGAAGAGCGCAGCCGTGACATAGGCGATTTTTTGGTAGGGCGGTTAATTCCTTTCAGAAAAAAGCGCATGGTGGGCCCCTTTATTTTTATTGACCATATGGGGCCCTCTACGGTAGGCAATGGCCATTATATGGATGTGGGCCAGCACCCACACATTGGGCTGAGCACGCTCACCTACCTGTTTGAGGGCGAGGTGGTGCACCGCGATGGTACCGGTGTGGTGCAACGGGTAGTGCCAGGCGATGTAAACTTTATGACGGCAGGCAAAGGGGTGGTACATACCGAACGCACCCCACCCGATTGGCGCACTGGCGGTACCTACCCGGTGCACGGTTACCAGATATGGGTGGCCCTGCCCAAAAGCCATGAGCAAATGGAACCCAGGTTTGACCACGTGGCCCAGGCTGACCTGCCCCGCTGGCAGGAAGGCGGTATAGACTACACCTTGGTGGCGGGCCAGGGCTTCGGCAGGCAATCGCCCCTACCGGTGTACTCACCCCTGTTTATGGTTGAACTCAAAAGTGCCGCACCCAATTCGCTGGATGTGAACGGACAGTTACAGGGAGAAATTGGCGTAGTGATTGTTGAAGGCTATGTAGAGGCATGCGGCCAACGGGTAGAAGCCGGGCAAATGTTGGTGAGTAAAACTGCCGATGCCTGCCAGCTGGTACTGGGGCCCGACAGCCACGTGCTGCTGTTTGGAGGCGAGCCTTTTGCCGAAGAGCGGTTTATTTACTGGAACTTTGTGGCCAGCGATAAGGCCCTGATTGAGGCAGCCAAAACCCAATGGGCCAACAAAACATTTACCATGGTGCCTGGTGAAAATGGTTACATACCGCTGCCATAGACGTGAGAAGTAAGCAACCAGAAGTTAACTGAAACCTAAAGCCGCATAGCCATGCGGCTTATCTTTTTAATTAAATAAATTTTTTTGACTACCTGCCGGCCCTTAAGGCTACTAATCAATAAAGCTTATTGATTTAAACCAAACATGTACCCGCTAACGACAAGTACGCAACAGCGTTTTATTTACAGAGAAGGAAGCTGATGTACTGCCGGTGCTCATGGCCAAAATACCAGATGGGTGTGCTGGCCTGGGCCTCTGGTAATAGGTATTGCTTTGCTTGACCGCAAGGGCTTCCGTAGGCTATCTACCTATTAGGTACATTTAGCAGTACACAGTTGTTTTAGCAAAAGGCAATGCCGCCCTGGCATTGCCTTTTCTGAATACTTTATTGCACCTTGCGTTTTTTCTTAAAAGCCATGGCAACACCCACGGCTGCCCCTATGCCTATAACCAAAAAAAGCAGGTTGTTTGTATTGCTGGTGTTTACAATGGGCTGGTCGTTGCCAAGTACATAAAATGAGGCCCAGTAGCTGGGGTTGGCCGTTATCTGGTCGGCATCATTTTCTAAAAACCGTACTTTGGCCTGTTGCAGGGCTTTGCTTTTAGGTAGCCCTTTGCTAAGCCCCTCATAAAAGTACTGCATGATGTATGGCGTGGCTGCATCAGATACATCAGTGCGGGTCAGTACCAGGCTGGGTACCCCGGCAAAGCTAAAGGCGCGGCCAAGGCTCATAATGCCATCGCCATGCTGTACCTTACCGGTGCCGGTTTTGCAGGCACTAAGCACAGCCAGCTGGGCATTAAGCCTTAAGTTGTACAACTCATAGGCATGCAGGCTGCCATCTTCAACCGTATCTTGTGTATTATAAAATACCAGCTTAGAGTTGGCCGGGTTGGCCTCGTCAGTGAAGCCATGCACTGCCAGGTGGATAATGTCATAGCGGTGGGCATTTTGTTTAAAAGCTGCTTCGCTGGCATAGTTGCCATAAAAATAATCGCCCTCTAACAGGCTGGCCACCTGCTGCACTTCATAGCTGCTGCCTGGCAGCTGGGCCAGCTCGCTGTTTCTGAATTGATGCATGGCCATTTGATTGCCAGCCTTGGGTGCCTGTTCTGCAAACGAAAAGGCCAGGGCTTTTAACCCTGACCGCCCTGGGGCCGGTAGTTGTGCCCCAAATAGGGTAGTGGCAGAGTAGCCATAATGTATAGGCACGGTATAAATCAAGTGCTGGCCATTGTAGGGTAGCAGGTCAAAATTGGTATACCATGAGCGGCCATGGGGCAGTATAGTCAACCGCTCAAGCGGGCCCTGGGCAAGCAATTGCTGCACCACCCTGGCATAGGCGGTATCGGCAGTGGCTACCTCATGCACCTGAACAGTAGCAGGTGTTAAGGCCAGGATGTAGCTCAGGGTATCAAACACAAAAAAGCTGAGCAGCCCGTTGTGCTGGCCCAGGGCCTGTTGCGCAGCTGTTAACGATAGTGTGTTATTGCCGGCATACTGGCTACTGAAATAGGCCGTATGGCTTTGCTTTAGGGCATCTTTAAAATGAATTAAGCGCTCGTTTAGGGTAAACAATAGTGAGTCAAACCCTGCAACACCAGCCTTGATATTGTTCTGGCACAAAGCAATGCTGTCGCGCAGGTGTTGCTCAACCGTAAGTAATGAGTCTGGTAATTGTTCTTTAAGCAATTCAATGCGGCTGTTTTCTCTCAGTTCAGAGGCCTTGTTCAGCTCTAAAAGCTGCCAAACACGTTCTAAATCGTCACCATTTTGAGAGGTGGCATAGCTCTGAGCATACTGCTTAATGAGCCAGCCAATAAGCTCGCGAAAAAAACCATGTACACGGTAATTTGATACTTCAAGGTTAATATACGTGGCATGACTTTGTACAAACGCGTAAAGCTGGGGTAAAACCAAGGCCGTTTGCTCTGGCTCGTTATAGCTGCTTGCGGCTGAGTAAATACCAATAACGGCCTGTAAGGCTTTATCAATATCAGGTATAACCTGGTGCCCGTTGTAATAGGTTCTGGGTAAGCTAACCATAATTTCCTGAAAACAGCTAATGGCACTGTCTGAAACATCATAAGAGTTGTACCAATTGCCTTTGGCTACCAGTGCCAGCAGGTAAATTTCACTTTCTGGGCCATGGGCTTGTCTGGCTTTTTGCAAGCTCTGGTCAATCAGCAGGGTAGTACTATCAAACTGCCTCAGAAAGGCATAATATACGGCAAGGTTCAGCTCGGTTCTGATAACCTTCTCATGGGTGGGCTTAAAATGTCTGGTAAATATGTCTAAAAACTTGTGTGCATACACCACAGCCTCTTCATAGTATTCATAATTAAACTTAAGTGCTGCCATGCGTCGGTAAATCTCGCTTTGATCTAACCGTGCCAAAGTATTGGTTTCAGGGTTAAGGCTTTCCAACTGTACCATGGCTTGTTGGTAATAATACAGGCTGCTGTCATAATTATTCAGGTAATCGTAGCAAATGCCAATATTGAGGTAAGCCAGCTGCTTATCTTGATGATATGACTCGCTGCTGGGCTCAATAAATTGAAGCGAAAATTTAAAATAAGCAATGCCCCGTTTTAAGTCGTTTTTAGTCAGGAATATATTAGCCAGCACAAGGTAAGCACGAAATACATAGTGTTTGCTTTTATCAAAAGGGTGTGTTTCAGCATAGGTTTTCAGTGCATTGCCCCAGTGTTCTGCATGCGCATGGTCTTCTAACTCAACGTAGGCAGAACCTAAATTGAGCATCAGCACGCAGTGGCTCCATTCATTCAAATACCCCAGGGCCAAACCAGCCTCTGCAACGGCTATGCTGGCTTTGAAGTTACCTATATCAAAATGTAAGTCTGAGCCCATGCAATAGGTTTTATCAATTACTTCACCATAGGCAGTTATTGAATCTTGAATGGGTAGGGTATTTAAATTTAGGGTTAAATAATGCAGGGCTGAGTCAAACAATTGCTGCTTATACAGCTGGTTAGCCTGGGCAAAGTTGCTTTTGTATTGCTGCGTGCTGATGTTTTTTTTTACCTGGGCTGCCCCTACAGTAGACTGGCTTAAACAGGTAGTGAAGCAGGTTACCACTAAAAAGGTTACCAACAATACACGAAGCGTGAGGCAAGTCATAGTCAGGTTGAATTACAGTAGAATGCAAAAATTAATTAGAGCAAATTAAAGCCTTTAATTCTTAAAATATATAGTTTTATTTACCGTAGTATAAAAAACACCACCTAACGCAAAGTGATAAGTATCAGAAGCTTATGAGTGATGGAAGACTGATAGAAGGAATTCTAAAAGGGGGTGAAAAGCCTAGAAAGAAGGCTATAACCTACCTGTACAGCAAGTGTTATCCGCCAGTAAAGAAAATGATTTTGCGGCACGGCACCTTGCAACAGGCTGAAGATGTTTTTCAGGAGGGTATGTCAGTCTTGTATGCTAACCTAATGGAAGGTAAGTTTAACCAGCAAAGCCAGCTAAGCACGTACCTGATAGGCATCTGCAAGAACTTATGGCTTACAGAAATGCGCAGGCACAAAACCATGGCCGATGCAGCCATGATACCTGACCTGCCCGAAGAGCCCCCCCTGATTGTTGAAGTCAGGGCACTGGCCAGCCTGCAAAACAGGGTAGGAGAGCAGTGCCGCCAAATACTGCGGGCCTATTATTATGACAACCGCAGCATGGAAGAAATCAGGCAGCAGTTTGAGCTAAGCAGCCAGCAGGTGGCCAAAACAAAAAAATACCGTTGCCTTAAAAAGTTAATAGAACTGGTTGAGGCCAACGGGTTAACGTATGAAAGCTTTTTACAATGAGTAATGACCACGAGTTAATACTATTTGACCAATACATTGAGGGCAGCCTTGCTGCTGATGAGGTAACCGAGTTTAAAGAGCGGGCCGCCAATGATGCTGAATTTGCCCAGCGCTTTTTGGCCTACCGGCAGTCGGTCAAGGCCATACGGCAGCAGGCCTTTGCTGCTGATGTGCGGCAGGTCATGAAGGCCGAACAGGGTATGGCCAACATCAGGTTTAAGCGCAACCTGCCCTTTGCCATTGCTGCCTCGCTGGCGTTTATTGTGTTAGTGGCCCTGGTAGTATTGTATGGCCCGGCTGAGCCACCCCCCACCTTTGCCCAGCTATACCGCCCCTACCCCAATGTATTTCAGCAGCGGGCTGCCCAGCAAAGCCCCATGGCCCAGGCGTTGGCAGCCTACGGCGCCGGGCAGTACCCCCAGGCGCTGGCGCAATTGCAGGCTTTGCCCCAACCCAGTGATACCGCTCAGTTTTACCAGGGCATGGCCTATATGGCCACCAACAAAGTGCCCCAGGGCATTAAAGCACTGGCGGGCATTGATGCGGCAAACACCATTTTTGACCAGCAAATTAACTGGTATTTGGGCATTGCCTACTACCAGCAGGGCAATACAGCCCAGTGCCGCCAATATTTAGAAGCCATTGCTCCGGGCCAGTACCAATACAAAGCTGCCCGGCAATTGTTACAGGCAATTGATTAAATTACAGCTGGTGCCCCATTAGTACTGCGGCACGATTACAACCACCCAACAGATGAATGCCGAACAAAAACGACTACACAGCGATGCTGCCCGTACTACCTATTGGAAAAAGTGGGGCCCCTACCTGAGCGAACGCCAGTGGGGCACAGTGCGCGAAGATTACAGCGCCCATGGCGATGCCTGGAATTACCTGCCACACGACCATGCCCGCTCACGTGCCTACCGCTGGGGTGAAGATGGCATTGCAGGCATTTCTGACAACCACCAGTACCTGTGCTTTGCCCCCGCCTTCTGGAACGGGCAAGACCCCATACTGAAAGAGCGCCTTTTTGGCCTGACTGGCGCCGAAGGCAACCATGGCGAAGACTGCAAAGAGCTGTATTATTATTTAGACAGCCTGCCCAGCCATGCCTATATGAAGTACCTGTACAAATACCCACAGGCAGCCTACCCGTACGATCTGCTGGTAGCCGCCAACAGAGGCAGGGGCAAGCTTGACCGCGAGTTTGAAATTACCGATACTGAGGTGTTTAACCAAGGCCGTTACTTTGATATTTACATAGAGTATGCCAAAGCGGCCCCGAATGATATCTTGATTAAAATTACGGCCTGTAACCGTGGGGCAGCCGCAGCCCCGTTAACGGTGTTGCCCACCCTGTGGTTTCGTAATATGTGGAGCTACAGCCAAATGCCACAGCGCCCTGTTATAAAAAAAGCACATAGCGGCACTGGCTATGGAGCGGTGCTGGCCACCCACCCTATGTTTGCTGATTATTGCCTGTATTTTGAACAACCCCGGCAGCAGCTGTTTACTGAAAATGAAACCAACCGCATGCGCCTGTTTGGGCAGCCCAATGCCACCCCAAGGGTAAAAGACGCCTTTCATAAGGCCGTATTGGCCGATGATTACAGTGAGGTAGGGCAGGCCGATGCTGGCACCAAGTTTGCCCCACTGTATGAGCTAACTATTGAAGGTGGGCAGCAGGCCACCATTAAGTTG
>CAZXTW010000272.1:0-7731 GCA_964643525.1 uncultured Roseivirgaceae bacterium | reverse complement strand
TACATCTTTCCCTACAGGTCTATTCAAATTGGGCTTACCGGACGGGCCGTTACCCGCTATGTTACTGAATGGATTACTGCCATTGATGACATCACTGCCCATTGCCAGCACATCAGCCAGCTGGTAATTGATAGAAAGATTGATGAAGCCCAAAGCTTATTGCCTACAGAAGCTGTATACCCCTTGCCCAAACCAATGCCTTCTATTAGCTTGTAGCTTGATTGTGATTGTAGTAAAGCGATGAAGGAATATGCTTTTAAAGGAAAGGACGGGTTAGAGGTTGTGTCATTAAACAAGCTTACCACCCATAGTATTGATGCGGTTGCTGAGCTGCACCGGGTTAACTTCTATCAAATCTACTGTTTCAGGCAAAATACAAAGGGGGTGCTTGAAATCAATTTTGAAAGGATTACAATCAAGCCCAACAGCTTGTTGTTTGTGCCCGCTAATGTGGTGTGCAGCTTTGCCAAAACAGCGGTGTATGATGGCAGCGTGATTATCTTCACAGATTTTTTTGTAAACAACCACACCACCAGCACCAACAATATTCTCTTTTCAAAGCTATTTAGAAGGTTTAGGCCTCCCCTGCTGCTTGATGATGTAAACCCAACGCCCATACGCGCCCTCATTAGGTTAATGCAGCTTGAGTTGAACACGCCACAGGGCCACAACCACCAGAATATACTGTTAAACTATTTAGAAAATATAGTGCTGTATGCAGAACGCAGCAGCCCGGAGGCCGCACCCCCCCTGCCAGAACACCATTTGCCAGAGCAACTTATTGCCCGGTTTTATGATTTGATTAATGGCCACTACCAAGATCAACACAGCCTTAAGTATTATTGTGAGGCACTGGGCGTTACCTATGCCGAGTTAAGCAAAACTGTAAATGATGTGGTGGGCATAAACCCCAAAACGCTGCTGCACCAGAAAATAATACTGGAGGCCAAGTCATTACTGGCTTATACTGATCAAAGCATTAAGCAAATATGCTACAAGGTAGGCTTTAACGAACCCTCTTACTTTTCCATATTCTTTAAAAAATACCAGGGCTGCACACCTAAAGAGTTTCAGAAAAAGTATAAGGAAAGCGAGAAAAATCATAACAGCCAACAGTAACTGCGGGCCTACCTTTGGCCCATCATTAATTACGATCAAAAACTAAGTTATGGTAGTTCACAAAACCTGGTATACAACCCTGGCCACATTATTAGGCTTTCTGTTTATTGCCACGTCATTGGCAATACTATTTGCCCCGCAGGTAATGCTTTCATCAATTTTAGCGGCATTTGAGGTAGATCAAAGCAACCTGGCGCCCCTTCATTTGGCCATGGTAGGTAATTGTATGCGAAACTTCGTGATAGGCGCATTCATTATTTACTTTGCGTTTAAAAACACTAAGTTTTTAGTGGTATTGCTTACCATGAGGTTATTCATTGAAGGTCTTGACTTAATTGGGGGCTTGATCTGGAACCCTGAAATGGCCGCCCAGCTGCCAGTATTTGCAGTAATTATGGGCTTAGAGGCTTTTCTGTTAGTGAAAGGCATAGCCTGCTTAAAACAACATGATGGCAAGCTTGAGGTTGCTGCCAGGCCGGCCGTTTAAACAAATAAAGGCCTGCTGGTAAAGCAGGCCTTTTATTAAGGTATTCAGTTGATTGGTTTGTTTGAGGTGCTGGTTAGCTTTGACTTAGCTTTGAAACAAGCTGCTGAAGTTGTTATAAATATTGAGCTGCGAGGTAAATACCGTGCCGCCCTTGCCGGTTACCAGGTAGCCAGCGCCCAACACCTGGTTGCCGCCATCTAAGCCCGGCAAAATGCCTACCACACCCCCATTGGCGCTTTGGTTATTATCCCACGCAAGGGTTTGCCCTTTGTTGGTAATGCCCACCACATAAGGGGTGCCTATATTGCCACTATTGGTATAGGTACCGGCCAGTGCATAGTGATCGGCCCCAAGCACGGCAATAGCGCTAAATGCCATGCTGGGGTTTTGGTTGGCCCACAGCTGGTTGCCGCTGGCATCGGCCTCTAAAACCACTGAGCGCCCGGCTATTACCAATGAACCACTTGGCGTTTCTTGAATGGCATTCTGGAATACAAACAAATTATACACCTCGTAGGTGTTGTAAGTCTGCTGCCACACCACACTGCCCTGGGCATTGACCTTGGCGGCCAGTATATAATCATTCATGCCGCTGGCTGGGGTTGAGCCGCTGGCGGCAAAGCCACCGTCTTGTGTGGGGGTAATGGCGGCCAGTAAACTATTGTCAATGGTGGCCTGCCACTGCTGCTGCCCGCTCCCGTTGTATTTGGTAATGGTTGAAGTGTTGCCGCTGTTGGCAATGCTGTTGGCCGTAACCACAAAACCCCCATCGGCAGTGGCTGCTACAGCCGTAGCCTGGTTTTGCTTATCAGCCGCACCAAAATTGCTTTGCCAAACAATAGAACCATCTGTTGCACTGAGCCTGACCAGCCAATTGTCAGAATCATTGCCAGTGTTAGAGCGGAACTTGTAGCCCACCCCAATAAAATCGCCATCACTCAATTGGGTTCCCCCCAAAAAACTGGTGGCGTAGTCAGCACCATAAGTCTGGTGCCAGCCGTTTTGAGAGGGAGGGGCCGATAAGATGGCGTAGGCGGCGGAGTTGGCACCTGTGGTCTCACCGGTAATGAAAAAGCTTTGGTTGGTTGCCTGGGTTAATGACGAGGGGCTGGCGCTGGTGCCAGGTAGTAGATCAATAGTAGATAAAATCTGAGACATGGTGTGTTAGGTTAATAATTGTTGAACGATAAAATCTGTATTTCTGCACGCTGTATGCGTGTTTTGATGTTGTGAATGTAAAAAGGATTTTGAAATAGCATTGCATCATTCCGTGATATAATATAAAAATCATGGAATAGCACGAGGCGCCCCCTCACCCATTTTCAGGGTGCCCTCACGGGTTTTCTTTTGGCTTACCCTTAAAAAAGGTGGGTAAGATTAGGCAGCCGCATGATGTAAATCATTTTTAGCCTTGGGCTGGTGCATTTACTTGCGGGCAGGTACATCACAAAGCCACAGTTAAAGCGACAGTATAGCCCTAATTAAACCAACATGCCTCTTACAGTTACACAAAAAAGCAATAGAACCACCCTGATGCGCAAAAACCTGATGGCCCTGACCGGGCTGTTTCTGGTGTTGTTTCTGGTGATTCACCTGGCCGGCAACCTGCAACTGCTGCTACCGCCAGAACGGGCCCTTGAACAGTTTAATCTCTATTCCAAAATTCTCTCGGGCAATTACCTCATCAAGGCCATTTCGTACGGGTTGTTTGCGGCCATTATTGCCCATACGGCCTATGCGGTAATGATTACCCTTAGCAACCGCAAGGCTGCCAACACACGCTATGCGTATGACAGGCGAGGCAGTGCCAGCAAGTGGTATGCCCGCAATATGGGCCTGCTGGGGGCCATTGTACTGGTGTTTTTGGTAAGCCACCTGAAAGACTTCTGGTACCCCTACACCTTTGGCCATGTGCCGGTAGATGCCGCCGGGCAGAAAGACCTGTACACCATAGTAATAGCCGCCTACCAGCAATGGTGGTACGTGCTGCTGAACGTGATGGCCTTTGCCGCGCTGGGCTTCCACCTGCTGCATGGCACGCACAGTGCCTTTAAAACCCTGGGGGCCTACCCCAGCCGCCTGGCCCGCTGGCTGTACCGCGCCAGCATGGCCATTAGCCTGCTGCTAACCGCTGGCTATATATTGATACCCATTTACATTTACCTGACCATACCCCAATAAAAACGCGCCTGCTTTATGGAAACCACCGCCACTGAACCTCAAACCGGGGCTGCTGCCACTACCCCACCCCTGGATGCCAAAATACCTGAAGGGCCCCTGTCAGAAAAGTGGAGCCTGTACAAGGCCACCTGCCGCCTGGTGAGCTTTAACAACAAAAAAAAGCTGGATATTATTGTGGTGGGCACCGGCCTGGCCGGCAGTGCCGCTGCGGCTACCCTGGCCGAGGCGGGTTATAACGTGAAGGCCTTCTGCTTTCAGGATTCTGCCCGTCGGGCCCACTCAGTAGCCGCACAGGGCGGTGTGAACTCTGCCAAGAATTACCAGAACGATGGCGATAATGTGTACCGGATGTTTTACGATACGCTGAAAGGGGGCGATTTCAGGGCGCGCGAAGCCAATGTGTACCGCCTGGCCGAGTGCTCGGCCGGCCTTATTGACCAGGCTGTGGCCCAGGGCGTGCCTTTTGCGCGCGAATATGGGGGCTACCTCTCTAACCGCTCGTTTGGGGGCGTGCAGGTGCGGCGCACCTTTTATGCCCGAGGCCAAACCGGCCAGCAGCTGTTGATGGGGGCCTACAGCGCCCTGATGCGGCAGGTGCACCTGGGCAAGGTAGAGCTGTGTACCCGCCACGAAATGCAGGAGCTGGTGTTGGAAGGTGGCAAGGCCCGGGGCATTATTGCCCGCAACCTGGATACCGGCCAGCTTGAGCGGCACGGGGCCCACGCTGTGCTGCTGGCCACCGGCGGCTTTGGCAAAATATTTTACCTCAGCACCCTGGCCATGGGCTGCAACGGCTCGGCCATATGGCGGGCACATAAAAAGGGCGCCCTGATGGCCAGCCCCAGCTGGACGCAGATCCACCCCACCTCCCTCCCACAGTCGGGCCAGCACCAGTCAAAGCTCACCCTCATGTCAGAATCGCTGCGCAACGACGGTCGCATTTGGGTGCCCAAACAGAAAGACGATGCACGCGCCCCTGGCGACATACCCGAGGCTGAGCGCGATTATTACCTGGAACGCCGCTACCCGGCCTTTGGCAACCTGGCACCGCGCGACATATCCTCGCGGGCGGCCAAAGAGCGCATTGACGCGGGCCATGGCGTGGGCCCTATGAAGAACGCTGTGTACCTTGATTTTAAAACGGCCATTGAAGAGTATGGCGAGGCCAAAATCAGGGAGCGCTACGGCAACCTGTTCCGCATGTATGAAAAGATTACGGGCGTGAATGCCTACAAAGAGCCGATGAAGATTAGCCCCTCGGCCCACTTTTCAATGGGTGGCCTGTGGGTTGATTATGAGCTGGGCACTACCCTGCCCGGCCTTTATGCCCTGGGCGAGTGCAATTTTAGCGACCATGGGGCCAACCGCCTGGGGGCCAACTCGCTGTTGCAGGCCTGTGTAGATGGTTATTTTGTGCTGCCCAATACCATTGGCAATTACCTGGCCGATGAGATTAAGACCGGCCCTATTGACACCACCACCGCCGCGTTTGATGCGGCCGAGCAGCAGGCGGCCACCCTGTTGAACCGCCTCACCACCATCAAGGGTACCAAGCCGGCCGATTATTTCCATAAGGCCCTGGGCAAGCTGATTACTGATTATTGTGGCGTATCGCGCAGTGCCGAGGGCCTGCAGCATGCCATGGCCCAGATCAGGGCGCTGCGCCAGCAGTTCTGGACTGACCTGAAGGTGCCCGGCACGCCCAACGAGGTGAATTCAGAGCTGGAAAAGGCCGGCCGCGTGGCCGATTACCTGGAGCTGGGCGAGCTGATGTGCCACGATGCCCTGACGCGCAACGAGAGCTGCGGGGCCCACTTCAGGGAGGAGTACCAGACGGAAGACGGCGAGGCCCTGCGCGATGATGCCAATTACTGCTTTATTTCATGTTGGGATTACCCCGGCCCCAACCAGCCCCCCAACCTGATTAAAGAACCCCTGACGTTTGAAACAGCCAAGCTGATAGCAAGGAATTATAAGAAGTGAAGGTTGAGCCCGGAGGCTCTGGCCAGGATAGGTACGAGCCCGGAGGCTCGCACCAGCGAGTTTAAATACGCTTATATGCCAACAACAAAAGCAACTATGAAACTCAATTTAAAGATATGGCGGCAGGATGGGCCGCAAAGCAAAGGCAAAATGGTGGATTATACGCTTGAGGGCGTGACGCCAGCTATGTCGTTTTTAGAAATGCTTGATTACCTGAACGAGCAGCTGATGGTCCGCGACGAGCGGCCTATAGAGTTTGACCACGACTGCCGCGAGGGCATTTGCGGCATGTGCGGCCTGTTTATTAACGGGCGTGCCCATGGCCCACTGGCAGGTACCACCACCTGCCAGTTGCACATGCGCAGCTTTGCCGATGCCGATACCATTTATATTGAGCCCTTCAGGGGTGGGCCTTTTACGGTAACGCGCGATTTGCGGATTGACCGCTCGGCCTTTGACCGCATTGTGGCGGCCGGGGGCTTTATTTCTACCCCCGTGGGCGATGCACCTGAGGCCAACGCCATACCCATTACCCACAACGAGGCCGAGAGCGCGTTCGACTCGGCCGCATGCATAGGCTGCGGGGCCTGTGTGGCCACCTGCAAAAATGCCAGTGCGGCCCTGTTTACCGCTGCCAAGGTAACCCATCTGGCCAAGTTGCCCCAGGGCGAGGCCGAAGCCGGCCAACGCGCCTTGAGCATGGTACAGCAAATGGATGCCGAGGGCTTTGGCCATTGCAGCAATACCGAGGCCTGCCAGGTAGAGTGCCCCCAGGAAATTAGCGTAGCCAATATTGACCGCATGAACTGGGAATACAACAAAGCCTTTGTGTTGGGTAAATAAACTGATTATCCGTTCGCTGGCGTCCCGACTACCAATCGGGATGCCAAAAACCTGTAGAGCTTCCAAGCTCAAAACAAAACGGCCCTACTGCAAGGTAGAGCCCGGAGGCTCGCACCAGCAGATTTACTGAACTACTACCATCAAAACAAAACCGGCCTGCATCATTGCAGGCCGGTTTTTTTGAAACTAAGAAAGTGAGTAAAGGTTGATTTTTATAGTGGATGCAGTTATGTATCTTATCGTTTACTTTTTCCTTTTTTGGTGCGCTTGCCACGCATTTCGTCATACTGTGCAGCCTGCTCATCGCTTAGCACAGCCTTCAGTTCGTGATCAATCTGCTTACGCAGCACGCGGGCCTTGTGGTGGTCGCGCTTTTCAATGGCCTCGGCCAGCTGGGGGTCGTACTTTTCAAGCACCTCATGCCATACCTCCATTTGTTCGCTGCACAGGCCCAGCAGGTGCACGGCTTTATTTACCCGCGCTTCAATGCTGCGTTGGGTGCTGGTGTGGGTAGTTACGCTGCTGGTAGGCTGGTTGGTAGCAGTTGCGCTGGCGGTTAAGCTTTGGGCCTGGCATACGGCAGTGGCCGCTACAAGGCAAATAATAAGTGTCAAAGTTTTCATGTCAAAAGTCCTTCAATGGTTCAGTAATATCAGAAATCGTACTGTGAAGGTAGGTACAATCAAGTAAACTTCAGGCATTTTGGTAGGCACAAAAATCAAAATCACGCATTAGTAGCAGGGCCCTTTCACCCATTTAGGTGAGGCCGCTCACGGAAATGCCGGACACCCCACCCGTCAGAATTGCGGATGTAGTTGTTTACCATGGAACACTACCCTTAACTGTCTCATCGTCGTTGGTGCAGTAGGTACAATGCCTTTGGTGCAGTAGGTACAACGTCGTTGGTGTAGTAATCTCATTGTCGTTGGTACTGTTGTACCATTGTCGTGAGTACAGTCGTACCATCGTCATGAGTACAGTCGTATCATCGTCATGAGTACAGTAGTCCTATCGACGTGAGTACAGTAGTCCTATCGACGTGAGTACAGTAGTCCTATCGACGTGAGTACAGTAGTCCTATCGACGTGAGTACAGTAGTCCTATCGACGTGAGTACAG
>CAZXTW010000271.1:7152-7735 GCA_964643525.1 uncultured Roseivirgaceae bacterium | reverse complement strand
AGATGTAGCCAGCACCGCAGCCCTGCCCTTTAGCCCTGATGCTACCTACAGCTATACAATAAACTTCCAGGCAAAAGCCATGGTGTGGAAATACTACATCGTATCAAACCTGGTAAACGGGCAAAACAACTTTACTGTAACTGATGAGAGCCCCCAACGGGCGGGCCAGCCCATAAGCTTTACAGACGTGGTGCAGCTGGATAAAAACGCACCGGCCGATGATACGGCCAAACAGCTGAACAAGCTATACCCCGGTGCCACCCACCTGCGTATTGACAGCGCCCAGCCACTGGCTTACAGCGAGGCGGGCCGAAAAGACATTAAACTACGCAGGGGTGAACAGGTGCTTGTTGAGCACCTGCCCAACCCTGAGGCGGCCAACAATGCAATCAAGATATTGAAATTTATAAAATAGACCACCAAATAGTTTTAACCAATGGCAAGTTATAAAACTCCGGGCGTTTACGTAGAAGAAATCTCTACCTTGCCTCCATCGGTTGCCGAAGTATCAACGGCAATACCTGCCTTTATCGGCTACACTGAAATATCTGGCAGCAACCGGTACAACCCGGTGCGCATCACC
>CAZXTW010000271.1:0-7142 GCA_964643525.1 uncultured Roseivirgaceae bacterium | reverse complement strand
TGAAGAAGCCTTTGGCGGAGCCAAACCAGAGGCATTTTCTGTTACTGCCGATAGCACGGGCGTGCAGTCAGTCTCGCGCGATGCCTCTGGCACCGCCTACCTGATGTACTACAGCCTTGACCTGTACTTTAAAAACGGCGGCGGCGCCTGCTACATCATCTCTACCGGTTCATACACTGACGGGGTAAGTGCCAACGACTTTGATGCGGCCCTCAAAGCCCTTGAAAAAGAAGATGAGCCCACCCTCATTGTGCAAACCGATGCTGTAAACCTTGATGCAGCTGACTTTTACACCCTGAGCCAGGCAGCACTGGCCCAGTGCAACAAACTGCAAGACAGGTTCTGCATATTTGACGTACCCAATGGCGAAGAAGGTGTGGTAGCCTTCCGCAACGGCATTGGCACCAACTACCTCAAATACGGTGCTGCCTATGCCCCTTACCTTGACACCAGCATTGCCTATGCTTATGCTGATGCCACCGTAACCGTAGCCGGCAAAGCAGCTGAAGAAGGTACGGCCACCGTAGGGCCTATACAGGTAACCTACACTGGTGAGGCCAGTGACAATGCCAAGGCACGTATTAGCGTACCTACTGGCGAAAGCACCAAAGTACAGTCACCTGCTTTTGAAATTGACAGCAGCAACGTACTGATTATTAAAGTGCCAGCCGATGACCCCCAGTCTACCGCCAACGACATTGTGGCCGCTTTTGATGCCCTGGCCGCTGCCGAAAAAGGCAACTTTACCCTGACCCTGGCCGCCGATGCTGATGGCACCGCAGTGGTAGGCTCGTCTGTTACTACTGAAGATGTAGTGTTTGCCGCTGCACAAGACAGCCACCTGGGCGATTTGAAAGAAACCAAAACCGATACCTACAACAAGGTGCGCACCGCCCTGGCCAAAGAGCGCGTTACCCTGCCCCCAAGTGCGGCCATTGCCGGTATTTATGCCGCAGTAGACCGCGACCGTGGCGTATGGAAGGCACCCGCCAATGTAAGTGTAAGTGCCGTAATACAACCTGCATCAAAAATTACGCATGAAGAGCAGGAAGCCCTGAATGTTGACCCTGAAGCGGGCAAATCAATCAATGCCATCCGTGCATTTTCAGGCAAAGGCACCCTGGTTTGGGGGGCGCGTACCCTGGCCGGTAATGACAACGAGTGGCGCTACATTAACGTGCGCAGGTTGTTTAACCTCATTGAAGAATCAACCAAAAAATCAACTGCTTTTGCAGTGTTTGAGCCTAACGACGCCACCACCTGGTTAAAAGTGAAGGCTATGATTGACAGCTACCTGTATGGCCTGTGGCAGCAGGGGGCATTTTCTGGCTCAAGCCCTGAGGCGGCTTACTTTGTAAACGTAGGCCTGGGCAAAACCATGACCCAGCAAGACGTACTTGAGGGCCGAATGATTGTTGAAATTGGTGTGGCCGCCGTAAGGCCTGCTGAGTTCATCATACTCAAATTCTCTCACAAACTAATTGAAGCCTAACCCCTAACTATTAAACTGAACAACCAATGGCACTGTCAAAAGCAGACATACTGGCCAAGTACCCCTTACCAGTATATAACTATAAAGTAGATATTAGCGACGGCAGCTCAACCTCTACCGTTGCCTTTTCAGAAGTTTCAGGCCTGAACATGCCCTATGAAACCTCTACCTACAAAGAGAGCAAAACTTCTGAGCCGGGTGCTGGCCCCAACATCATGTACATGATTGCCCAGCCGCAACCCGTAAACATTACCCTCAAAAAGGGTTATGTAAAAGCCAACAGCATTAACGTGCTGTATGCCTGGCTCAACACCAAGCAGCTGAACGGCCTTGACAAGCGCGATATTTCAGTGAAGCTATGCGATGAAAATGGCAACCCCATTGTTACCTGGAAGGTGCTGAATGCCTTCCCCACCAAGCTTGATGCCCCCACTTTTGATGCCAGCAGCAATGATGTGGCCATTGAAAGTATGGAGTTAATGGCCGACTGGGTAACTTTGGAAGAGTAAGCCCTTAATTGAATCAAACATAACCCGGAGTGGTCATTGATTGTGCCCTGCCGCCTGGCGGGGTACAATCTTCTACTGCCACCCTTTTGACGCAATAGCTTTGGCAATATCTAAAAAAGACATCATAAACACCTACCCCCTGCCGGCTTATAACTACAGGGTAACCCTGCTTGATGGCACCCTGCTGGGGCTACTTGGGCTGGGTGAACGGTTAGAGATTGGCTTCTCTGAGGTATCGGGCCTGAGCATGCAAACAGATACCATTACCTACAAACACGGCCTGAGCTTTATGCAGGGGCCCGTGGTGCTGAAGGGCCAGGGCACAGGCAATGCCAATACCGTAAACCTGACCTTAAAGCGGGGCATCATTACCACCAAGCACGATTCAGCCATGATTGACTGGATCAAGCCTGGCATACTGGCACGCCTGCTGGGGCAGTACATCAAACACGTGGTGATTGACCTGTGCGACCAGGAGGGCACCCCCAGGGTAACATGGAAAATATTTGAATGCATACCCACCAAGCTGGATGCCCCTACCTTTGATGCCAGCACCAATGATGTAGCCATTGAGTCATTAGAACTGATTGGGCGCGACGTAAAAATTGATTACCACGATGGTGGCCTGCTGGGCAAAATCACCAGCGTACTGACTGATATAAAGCATGGGCTTACTTGATCCTAACCCCCCGTTAACCCACCGGTTTGGGGTGTTTTTCTTTGCCGGGGGCCTCGTACCTAACCCCATTGACATCCGCTTTCAAAAAGTATCGGGCCTCTCTGTCAATGTCGAAACCTTTTCGGTAGAAGAAGGTGGCCAAAACCTGTACACCCAAAAGCTGCCTAAAAAAGTAAACTATGACAACCTGGTGCTTGAGCGTGGCAAAGCTACCCTAACGCCCCTGGCCATTGAATTTAACGTGGCCATGTCGTTATTCAAGTTTTACCCCTCAAACGTAGTCATTACCCTGTTTAGCGAAAACTACCTGCCTGGCACCACGTGGATGTTCCTCAAGGCCTACCCCGTGAAATGGTCGTTCTCGTCGTTAGACGCCAACGCCAACGAAGTGCTCATAGAAACCATGGAACTGGCCTACCAGGACTTTAAAATGATATAATGCACCGCCTATGCCTGTAGAAATAAGAGAACTGGTAATCAAAGCCGTCATTGACTCAAACATCAATGACGATGGCGAGCAAACAAATCGCGTAGCCATGTCGGGCAGCTCTGAGCGTGACGAAATTGTGAGCGAATGCGTCAACCAGGTACTAAGAATACTCAAACGCAACCAGCAACGATAACCCCCAGCACCTATGTCATTGTTCGGTAAGCTTGAAAAACTACTCATAACCTCTTATGGCGATGTAAAGCGCAAATCGTCAAAGGGTACCTTTGAGGCACAATTTAACCCCGAGAGTTACTCACGGCGGCACACCAATACATTTCAAAAAAACAAAGGCATTAACGTAAGTGGCCGCAGTGCGCGCTTCTCGCACGGCGAAACCGACGAGCTGTCACTTACCCTGATCATTGATGGCACCCATGCTGATATTTACGGCTTAACGGCCATACTCTCGCCACCAGACCCGGTGCCCGACCAGGTAGAAGACTTTCTTGAAAAATGTTATAATATTGATGGCGACCTGCACGAGCCCCGCTTCCTGAACATCAAATGGGGCAAGCTTGACATGAACTGCCGCCTGCGCAGTGTTGACATCAACTACACCCTTTTTAACAAAGAAGGTGAGCCCCTCAGGGCCGAGCTGAAAACTACTTTTGTTGAAGACCTTGACCCTGAAGCTGATGCCAGCGACCTGCAACTCAGTTCGCCAGATGTGACCCACAGCCGTACGGTAAAAGCTGGCGATACACTGCCTTTGCTGGTCAATGAAGTTTATGGCGATAGCGCCAGCCCCACGTTGTACCTGCATATTGCCAGGTTCAACCAACTAAACCATTTCAGGGTATTGCAACCCGGGCAGGAAATTCTGTTCCCGCCGCTAACCTGAAACAGTAAAACCAATTAACAACAAAAAGAAGCTGCAAAAAACCATATGTCGGTCGTTACAGTAACCATAAAAGGAGAAGGCGCTAAAATGGATCCCACCTACGAGGTGATGAGCATTGACATCATTCGTGAGGTGAACAAAATACCCTATGCGCGCCTTTTGCTGAACGATGGCCTTGCCCCAACGGCAGAGTGGAAAGTAAGCGACGACCCCATATTTACCCCAGGCAACCAGGTAACCCTAAGCCTGCGGTACGAGCAAACCGGCACTAAAGATATACCTGTATTTACAGGCGTAGTAGTAAACCACACCATACAGGCCAGCCAGTTAGGCTCTCACCTCATGGTAGAGCTCAAACATGCGGGCGTAAAACTAACCCTGGCACGCAACAGTATGGTATACAAAAAGAAAAGCGACGTAGCCATACTCAAAGAACTGCTGGCCAAAGCTGGCGGCTCAGTAAAGGGCACACAAAATGCTGAATTTGTACACCCTGAAATAGTGCAATACTACAGCACTGACTGGGATTTTTCACTGGCACGTGCCGAGGCTACTGGCCATTACGTGGTGCTGAACGACAAAGACATACTGCTGCAAACCTATACCACCCCACCATCGGCCGGTAAAACATATACCGTTAAATACGGCATTACAGAAGTATTTGAATTTGAACTGCAAATTGACGGAGGCAACCAGATAGCCACCACCCAGCAAAGCAATTGGGATGTTGCCAAACAAACCATGACCACAGCCGCAGCAGCTAAAGAAGCAAAGATTGGCTTCAAAGAACAATCGCCAGATGCTGTGGCACAAATCATAGGCAATGCTGAAGAAACCCTGCTAAGCAGCGTAAACATGACCCCTGACGAGGGCAAGGCCTGGGCCGCTGCCCGCAACGCCAAAATGCGCCAGGGCTTCATTCGCGGTTACCTGCGCATACGTGGCGGGCAGGCCATTAACCCCGGCGACCAGCTGACCCTTGAGGGCTTTGGCGACCGTTTTAAAGGCACAGCCGTTATATCTGGCATACGCCACCAGGTAAATGAAAACGGCTGGAGCACTGACCTGCAGCTGGGCTTTGACCCATCATGGTTTTACACCCAGCCACAAATCAATGAGGCCCCTGCCAGCGGCCTGATGCCTGCCATACAGGGCCTGCAAATTGGCGTAATTGATAAGTTTGAAGAAGATACCGAAGGCAAAAACTTCAGGGTGCGTGTGCTGGTGCCCTCAGTAAGTAAAGAAACCGGCAAAGGCGCCCTGTGGGCCCGCATGGCCGTGCCCCATGGTGGCGGCAATGGCAAAGGCGGTGGCTACTTCTTCTGGCCCTACAAAGGGGCCGAAGTGGTGGTAGGCTTCATCAACAATGACCCGCGCGAGGCCATTGTACTGGGCTCATTATTCAGCGCCAAAAACCCGCCACCAGAGCCGGTTAAAAGTAAAATCACAGATAAAAATGAAGATAAGGGCATTTATGCCCAGGAGGGCATGAGCATTGCCTTCAACGAAAAAGAAAAGTCAATCAACATCATGACCTCAGAGGGCCAGTACATTAAAATGAGCGAGCAGGACAGCCTGATTGAGATCAAAGACGTGACTGGCAACATGATACAAATGAACGACAAAGGCATAACCATAACCAGCAAGGGCATCTTTAAGGTAGATGCTTCTTCTGATGCGGTAACTATTACTGGCGATTCAATAGATATTAATTAATACAACCCATAACAAAAGCAAGCAATGCAAGAATTGAATTTAAAGCTAACTGTAGAAGAAACAAACACGGTATTAGAAGCATTGGGCAACATGCCATTTGTAAAAGTGCATTCGCTAATTAACAAAATACAGCAGCAGGCCTCGCAGCAGCTGCAGGGGCAAAACGGCAATGGCACCGGGCAGGAAGTAGCCCAGGAAGCTGCCGCCCAATAACCAGGCTTTTGACCAATGGATAACCAAAACCAGGCATTTCAGGGCACCGGTTGGGGCTTCCCGCCCACCTTCAGGGCGGGGGGTGCCTATGTTGATATGGTAGCTGGCCAGGAAGATATTGAGCAGAGCCTCAAAATACTGCTGGCCACCACCATTGGTGAGCGTCCCATGCTGCTAAACTATGGCTGTAACCTGCAGGGCTACGTGTTTGAAGAAATGAGCCAAACCCTGTTAAACCAGATAAACAGCACCATTACCAATGCCATACTGTACTACGAGGCGCGCATTAACCTGAACAAAGTAAACATCGATACCAGCAAGCAAACAGAAGGCCTGCTGAACATTGAAATAGATTACACCATCAGGTCGTCTAACTCGCGCTTTAACATGGTCTATCCGTTTTACCTGAATGAAAACAACAGCCCTGGCTTTTAACTGAATGTGCCTATGTCTGACACCATAATTGTAGAAGGCGATAAAGCCATGTTTCTGGCCAACTTTGCGCCGGCCGTGGTAGCAGTAAAGCCTTTTGAAATGAAGGCCAGTGGTGAGCATACGCTTGATGGTAAAAAGATATGCATTGAAGGCGATGAAAAAGAGGTAGAAGTACCGGGTTGCCAGTATACCTCGCCCATATACCCCATACCGGGTACGGGCACCTTAAAAATTGCCAAGCTTGATAAGGCACAGGTAGCTGAAAAAACCCAGACGGCAGGCACACCGGCCATATTAATGGGCGATAAGTTTCAGGCCATATTTGAGATTGACAAGGCCGCCAAAGCTAAAGCACCGCCCAAAGGGCCGGGGGCGCCACCAGAAATGGACGCAAAGCCATCTTATAAGGGCTTCGGCTACTTTAAATCTAACAACAAAAAATACAAGGGTACCTGATAGGTGCCTGAGCAATCAATGGCCCAGTGGCCTACGAGGGTATGAACAACAACACCACAAACCAGCAAACCATACAACGCGATGGCACCAGCCAGAAGCAGCGCCCGTTGCCTGCCCTTGAGCCCAGCTATGTGCTGGTAGAAGAGCGCACGCCCAAAGACTGGCTGCTGTTTGCCAAAGGGTTAGCCAAAGAGGTGTATTACTACGATACCAACAACAAGGTGGCTGGCAACTGGGCGGCCTTTTTAGAAGGCAATATTGACCAGATGGAGGCCTACCTCAACAACCCAGAGGCCTTTGAACAGGGTACT
>CAZXTW010000270.1:0-7765 GCA_964643525.1 uncultured Roseivirgaceae bacterium | reverse complement strand
CGAGACTGAAACAAACGAGTTCACCCCCAGCTGAATGCCATCTTCAAAGGCAAACTCCTGCACATTGGCGTAGTTAATGGGTGCATTGGCCTCAATAGTATAGGTAGCGGGCGGTGGCGAGGTGCCAAAGTTCCTGAAGTGAAAGAAGTACTTTTCTACACAAGGGTTGGGCGTGGCGTAAAATGTGTGGTTCCACCCCACCCCGGAAGCATCATATTGAATGATATCAATCTGGGGCAATACTTCAACTGTGCAGGCCGGCCCAAACCACGTTGCCCTGCCGGGTATAATGGGTTTTACCGTTACCTGGTAGGTACCTACGCAGGCAATACCAGGCACATCATACAAATTCAAAACATGGTCAGCTTCAGGCACCACCACATCAATGCCCTCGCCCACAAACCTGAACTCATAACCGGTGGCTGCTCCAACCGGTATGGCCTGGATAGACTGGTTGGTAGAGCTGGCCGTGTAGCCACAGTAAAAATCAGTGAGCCTGGTGGTGCAGGGGCCGGCTTCAAAGTCTTCACTAATGGTTATGCTTTGCCCGTCACTGGCCAGGGCTGTTAACTCAATGCGGTAGGTGCCGTCAGTACTGAACGTAACCGGCAGCGTATTGCCTGTATGTTGTACCAGCAGGCCATCACAATTGCCCCCCTGTGCCTGGCAGGCAAACCACTCAGGGGTGTACACCACCCAGTTAAAGGTAATTTGCGCATCAGCAAAGCCGCTGTTAAAGGTGTGGGTGCTGCCAGAGCAATAATAGGGCCCGTCATCAACAATGCTAAACAGGCCTACCACCATGGTATCTAAAAACACACAGCCTGCATTGCCAAAGGGGTTCATACGGCGTTTAAAGTAGCGCGCTTCATAGCGACCGGTACTGGTTATGGTAACTGTATCTAATACGGGCAGTACGGTGCCTGGCCCAGGGTTGGGGCCCAGGTTAAAGCGCGTCCAACCAAATGGGTCGAACCTTATGCCATCAGTATCAGGGTTTAAGGTAATTTTTACCTCGCCAATTTCCTGTTGGGCTACCAGCAGGTTGTTTAATGCTATAGCGCCAGAAAGTGGGTTATCAGGGTCTTCAACCACCACAATGCCTGGTTTGTGGTTAAATACGCTGTAGCTAATATCAGGCGCATGGTAGTTGTAGGTTTCTGTACAGGCTTCACCCAAATGGGTATATCGGGTGGTTTGCAGGCTATAGTCGCCCACCCCCAGCAGTTTAACATTGGGCACAGCAGTAACAGGCAATGGCTCGTAGGGTATGGCCCACAAATACTCGTCAAACACCCAGGCATCGGCCTGGGGCACCCCTACCCTGTTGCCGTCAGAGTTGCCATCGGGGCCCTGGTTGCAGAGCGTTTCTTCAAAGTAGGCATCCAGCTGGCCGTCATTCAGTACGGCAATGTTAAAGGTACTGCTGGCCACACAGCCCGTAGTGGCGTTGATGTATTCTACCCGTACATCATCATAACCGGTGGTAGCGTCAAATACTACAGACTGGCTGGCTGTGCCCAGCGCAGGCCAGTACCAGAAGTCAAAAGTACCGTTGGGAGTGCCGGCCGTGAGGGGCACAGCTGTACCATAGCAAATGCGTACATTGCCATTGGCATCAGTTGGGTAGGTAGTGGTAATGGGTTCAGGCACCACAGCGGGGTGTATGGTGAGCGTAGTAGGCTGCGACTGTGCTGTGCAGCCCAGCGGGGTTTGTGCTACCACGTATACAGTGGCCGTTTTTGGGGTGCCATAAATGGTATACGTAGTGTCAGTACCTATGGTATCAGGGCTGCCCACCTCAAACCAGGCGTACTCAACACCTGGCAAGTACTGCACCGCAGCACCCACAGAGGTCTCTTCATTGTCATAGCATTCAGATGGCAGGCCAAAGGGCACGTAAGTAAAGTTCAAATCGGGCAGCCCCTCAATCAATACAGCAAACGGGGCTGATGTAGCCTCACAGGTTTGCCCGTTGCTATAGGTAACGGTATAGCTGCCAGTTTCAGCGGCAGTACTCAACGTGAGGTACCTGCCGGTGGCCCCGTTGCTCCATTGGTAATGGGTAAAGCCCGGGCCGGCGTCAAGGGTAATGGTGCCCTCGCCCTCGCAAATGCTGGTAGGGTCGTTGGTAGTAATTTCACCTGGGGGCAGGTAGTCTTCAATTGATACCGTAAGCGTATCAGTAGTATCAGCACAGGCAACTGTAAGGCCTACCTCTGTTACCACGGCATAGTAACTGCCTGACTGAAATACCTCGTACTGCCCGGTGGTGGTGGTTTCAAACACGGGCTCGACTTTGCCCACCTCAAACCAAAGGTAGTGCTGGTACTCAGGCACAAGGGTGGTGGTGCGCTGCTGTGGGGCATCATTGCTGGCAGCAGCCATAGCCTGCATAGGCTGGTCGTCACCTTTTTGTGCAGGCATAGCAGCCATATCAACAGGGTTACCCCCAGTTGAGAGCCCCCGTAGTTTACGTACTTTCAAGACCACACTTTGGGCCTCATCAGTACATACATTTAGCGGGCCAACAGCCTCAAGGCCTGCTTCCATGGTATAGTACAGCAACTTCCTAGGCTGCGACAGGGCCTCGCACCCTTCAGCATTGGTGGCTTTGGCTACAAACGTGCCTTCGTAATCAACAAAAAAGGCGGTGCCAGTAGCCAGGCTTAGGTCAGTATTCAATACGCTGTGCCAGGTTATGCTGGTGGCGTTGGCAGGCAGGGCGGCGGTGAGCGTTGCCGGGTCATCAGCACACCTGAAGGTATTGATGTTATCAATCACCGGGGCATTGGGCAGGCTGTTCACTACCACCTGCACGGTATTACTTTGGGTGGTGCAGCCATACTGGTTGGTTGCTATGGCAAAGTAGGGCCCTGCCTCAGTTACCAACAACTCGTTGCCGGTAGCGCCGGTGCTCCAGGTAATGTTCTGGCTGGCAGTGCCTGCCGTTAACAGCAACGACTGGCCCTGGCACAACACTGGCTGGCCTGTATGCTGTATGGTAAATGGCGGTGGGGTATCCAGCGCTTCAACAGTTACCGTATCTGTTAGGCGCGTACAGCCAGAAAGCATACCCACAATGGCATAATAGCTGCCAGGCACCGCCTCAAACACGGCAGCGGTGCTTACCGTATCTGCCGTAAGGGTATTGACCCACCATTGCTGTTCCCACCCTGGGCTAAGGCTCAGGGCTACCGTTTGTTCGGGGCAGGCCAGTAGCGGTGCATCATTAGGCGTTGTATAGGCCGCCTCAGGGCTTTCACCCACTACCACCGTTTGGCTTACGGTGCCACTACAGCCCAGGTTAGTAGTTACAGACAATGTAACCAAATAGCTGCCCGGCTGGGCATAGGTATGCTCAAAGCTGTATTCACCTTCTATGATCGTCCCATCGCCAAGGTCCCACGTGCGGTCAACCGTAGTAGAGTATACATTGGTGGCTGACGATAAATCTTCAAAGTAATAACCATCACACAGGTTGCGCGCCTCCATGGCAACAGCATAGCTCTGGCAACCGGGTACTTCAAACACTGACTGACGGCTAAAGTCAGTACCCAGTATTTGGCCAAACATGTTTATGGTAAACGTATAATCTACACCACTTTCTGGCCTGTTGAACATGCCAGAAAAAATCCCATCGGCTGCAACCGCATCAGGGTAGACACCGTCATCGTGCAAGTCCTGCACATAGGCATTGCCATCAGTATCATAATAGTATGCAAAAGTAGCCATTTGCGAGGCAGCACTGGGGTCGCCAAGGGCCGCCTGTATGGCTACCCCACCAGCCTGGTACAGGCTGTCAATCGTGACATACAACGGGTTATCAATGTCTCTGTAAAAAGCCACGCTGTAGCCCTCGCCAGGGGGCAGTCCGGCCTCGCCGTCCCATAGCAGGGTATACTGCCCCGGTTCAGGGTTTTGCACCAGGCAGCCCATTGTCTGGGCATCAACATCATGAAAATAATTGACTTCACTGCTTTCAACAAGTACGCCATTTGGCCCTGACAGCTCAAAGCTGCCTGCCGCAGGGTGATCGCCATACCCTACCAGCAGCGTAAAGTCGCGCATGGCCGCATCGGCCAGCGTCACCACCGTTTGTCGGCCGTTGTCAGACTGCCGCACTACAAAACGGTTGTTGCTGTTGCCCGGCACCTGGTCAGTACTTGAGTAGGTCTGGCCACCTAATATCTCAGAGGCTTCAAGGGCTTCAATTTGCCATTTTTCAAGGAACCTCGAAGCACGGGTAGGGTAGCGGTACTTCCTGGATGTGCCAATGAACCCTGGCCCTCCACAATTACAATATCTTTATCACTTTGCTCAAGAACAGCTTCTTCCACTGCACCTGCAGCTTGGGGTCTGCCCCTTTTGTAAGCTTAAAGTCCTGGTCTTTGTGGGGTATGGTGGTCAGGGTACCGAATACACCGGCCGCCAAAATTTTAGGGAAGCGCAGCGTCAGGTTCACATCATACTGCCCAGGGCTGAAGGTGTTCCACCCATAGCCAAAAGAGTTGGCAACAAGCTCAATTACATTTTCAGCATTGAGGTTAAAGTCGGCTATCTCCTGCCATAGTTCTATCGTTTCAAGCGCATAGTCCTGGCGGGCATCGTCGCTCTGAATCAGCTCTAGTATATTAATGTCTCTGAACTCATCATAGTAATTGATGCTGAAAGGAAAAAACGCTTCTGTGTTCTCTTCCCAATTAAGCTTAAACGGCTTTTCTGAAAAGTTGCCCTGCCCAAAGTACAGGTAATCGCCAGGGGTAAAATGTGAGGGCGTTGCCAGGTTCAGGTTCAGATCAAACAGGCCCAGAACAGGCTTCACCGTTTGGCGCAGCCGTTCATTGGCCTTGGCTTTAATGAACTCAACTACGTGTGGTGACAGGTCTTTAGGCGCAAGCCGCTCAATCCACCTGCTTTGTGTAGCCTCAAGCTCTTTCAGCACTTTTTCATTAAACTTCTTAATGTCGCCCCCTTTACGCGCAGCGGCTGCCTCTGCAAGGCGGGGTATAGTTTGCGGGTATAGAAACTCAGGCCTGAACTGTAATGCCTGTTCGTTGCTTTTTTTGAGTACCTTCATACGCATGGTACCCATACCTGCCAGGCCCGCATATGGCGTAATATAGTCATCAGTATAGCGCGAATGCACCGGCTGCCAACGGCTACCAGTGGCCCGGTTATAGAATAATACCATAGGGGTGCAGGTATTGTAGCGAACAAACTCACCATCAACATTGTCTGACAAATCGGCGTTGCCCGTATAATCAGCCCCGGCCTGCAGGTACTTCAAAAAATAGCCCTGGTTTGTTACCGTGCCCGCCTCAAGGTAATCATCCATAACCAGGGGCAGCAGCCATTTGTCTTCTTCACTCAGCGGGTTATCTTCAACATCAGGGCTATTCAGGTGGTTGTGCGCATAGTTGGCCAAATACCCCACATCAACGCCGAAGCCCAGCAAATTACCCGAGCTGAGGCTCACCACACCGTCAGTATGGTCAATGCTTTCAACATCTAAACCAAAGGGGATAAGGCCCGATGAGGTAGTGCCAGACACCTGAAAGTACGCCACCCCGTGATTGTTCAGGCTGGTACGGGCGTTGAGGCTCAGCATGCTGGCACTGCCCGGCGCCATTTCTCTGAAGGCCGGCGCATCAGGGTCTTTACCAGCGGCCAGTTCAATAATTAATTCACTGATAAACGGCTCAAAGTAATTAATGTAAGAACTAAAACTACCATGCTGGGGGGTGCCCAAAAACAACACCTTATCTACCTTATCATCATACGTGATGGTATCCAGCTGGGGGCTGCCACCAGCCAGGTCAAGGTAGTTGCGGCCACGCTCTTCAATATAACAACGCGTAACCAGGCCGCCCATGCTATGGGCAATGATAGATACCTGGCTGGCCGGCCCTGTTTCATAATAGTCAAGCAATTTGCCTACCGCCCGCTTTAGCAGGTAGGCCGACTCAGCAAAGCCCTGGTCTGGCGGGTAGTAAAACTCCCAAATGTCATACGGGCTGCTGCCATTGTTGTTAAAGTCTGTGGTATTCCAGCGCAGGCGGCCGGGGTACGAGGTATAGGCATAGTCCTGCACCTCATTCAGGTCTGGGTTGGTGTCTAACAAACGGGCCTGGGTAAACACCTTTTCATGGGCGCCCCAGTACTGGTCAGTGCCTGTAACCCCATGTACAAACAGTACTGGCTGGCGGCCTTTATCAACATAACCCAGGCTAAAGCCCGCCTGCGCTTCTTCATCTTTTGACTGGTAAGGGGGGATTAACATACTGGTTTGGTAAAAATCACCGCCGTAGCCTATCTCTTCCCCATTAGTAGCCTGGGCCGGTTTGTTGTAGTCATATTTGTAATGCGTTTTATACTGCCAGTCATAGTTCAGGTCATCATCACGGCCTGTATCATTTTGAGCGTTCAGCGGTGCCAGGTCATTGTGTATAAACAGCAGGGCTTCTTTTCGGCGCTCGCCGCCTGCGTCAATTGTTTTGTATTTAAAGCCCATTTTGGCCATTAGCGGGGTTACACTGGTGCCCGGCTCACGGTATACGTATACCTCGGCCACATCAAAGCCTATTTCAGACGTCATAAATACAGCCTTACCAGTTTGGGGGTCAATTTCTGTTTTAATGGTTTTGCCATTCAGCCCCCACAGTTCTACCTCTTTGGCTTCGTTAACAAATTCACCCTGTGCTGCGGTGGCTTCACGTACGTGTATAATCACGGCAGTGTCATTACCCCCGTAGCTGCCAACCAGGCCCACCATATTGTTGTGGTCGTTGGTCAGCACATCATCCTGATGCTCAAACTGCGGCCCGGTAAAATGCCCTCCAAATACTGTAGCGGCATTGTTGTACGTATGGATATCATTAATTTGCTGCTGCCCTGCTTCATCAAAATGCCGGGTAAACAACAGCCGCCCATCATCGGCCTGGTAAGTGGCCAGTACAATATCAGTCTGGCCATTAATGGTCAGGTTGGTTTCTTCTTTATCAATAGGTGTTTTGCCCAGCGTCAGGGTACCTTCGCCCGCGGTAATGGCTACCTCAAGCAGCTCGCCCCGCAGCTCAAGCGAGGCTTCGCGGTCATTACCAGGGCCACCAATAGGGCTGCCCCACAGGTACTTCAGGTTTTGGTCATAGCGCAGCAACACCAAATCATAGCCCCCTCTTGAGGCAAAAGTGCCCTGCACGCCATTGTTGGTGGCATTGGGGTCAAAATCAACTGCACTTTCAAAACGGGCCAGTACGGCCAGGCCCCCGTCAGGTATCATCACCATATCTAAGGCATGAGCATTCACATCAAGCTGCTGCACAGTCACAAACTCTTCATTGTAAGGGTGGCTGGCGGGCTGCGTGGCCGGGCGCATCCAATAACGTGTCAAAAACCTGGGCGTACCCGCCACATACAAATGCTCATCACCATCGGGCACCACCTCCATCAGGGCCAGGGTGCCTACCTCATAACGGGCCTGTTGGGCCGCTTTAATTTCCAGCCCGTTGCCTGTTTCTACAATTTTAAGCAGCCGGGTGTGGGTTTTAAAGCGGTTGGCACTGCCTACCTGTGGGCCATTATCTAACCGGTTAATACATTCTGTTGGGTAGTTGGGGTCGCCCGGTGCCAGTGCCTCCAGCGGGTCAGTGCAAAAATCAAGCTGGTGCGATTCAAAATACTGGTAGGCCAGGTACACTGTACCGTTGGGCAGCACCTTTACATCTAAGGGCAGGGGCTCAGCGTCAGCATCGTCGGTGTTCCA
>CAZXTW010000269.1:5830-7779 GCA_964643525.1 uncultured Roseivirgaceae bacterium | reverse complement strand
ATGCACCAAGGGTTAAAAACGGTGCAGGCAGATACCACAGAGGTGGTGTTCAGAACGCTTACTGAAGCAGAAATAACCCATTACGTGCAAACGTACAAACCGTATGATAAGGCAGGGGCTTATGCCATTCAAGAATGGATAGGTATGGTGGGCATTACTAAAATTGTAGGGTCACACTTTAATGTGGTGGGGCTTCCGCTGCATGTGGTCTATGCCATGCTTACACCTTACATGCAGCAGAAGCATTAAGCCTTACTCTTCAGTAGCAGGCTCATCATCGGTATCTTTACCTTTCTTATCTTCATCTTTTACCTTCACCAGGTCGTCCTGGTACAGGTTTTTAGACACGACTGAGTATGGGCCGGTAATCACCACTGCGCCTTCGGCTACGCCAGAAAGCACCTCAATATTGTCATAGTCGCTAATGCGTGTCTGCACAGGTTTCATAATGGCTTTGCCCTCTTCAAGCACAAACACCACCTCTAGCAGTTCTTCTTTTTTGCGCTCGTCATCTTCATCGCTGCTTTGCTGCTGGGCCTGCTTAAACTTCTTTTTGCGGTCGCGCTTTTCGTCAGGAAAACGGGTGGTTACTGCCGAAAGGGGTACTGACAGCACGTTGTTTTTCACTTCAGTAATAATATCAACGGCGGCAGTCATGCCGGGTCTAAAGGGCTTGTCGCGGTATTCGTCACCCAGGGCTGTTTTGGTAAAGGCATTCAAAATCTTGATCCGCACCTCAAACTCAGTCACGGCATCGGCGCTGGCCTTGTCGTTGGCGGTATTGGCAATGCTGGTTACTATGCCCTTAAACTTGGTGTTCAGGTAGGCGTAGGCATCAACGTCAATATCGGCAGTGTCATTCAACGACACCTTAATAATATCATTTTCATTCACATCAACGCGTACCTCCATGGCGTTCAGGTTGGCTATGCGCAGCATTTCGGTACCGGCCATTTGCTGGGTACCTACCACGCGTTCGCCTTTTTCAACGCTCAGTTTAGATACCGTGCCGCTCATTGGGGCAGTGACAATAGTAAGCCGTACATTCTCTTTGGCCTCATCAACAGAGGCAATGGCGCTTTCTACCACATAAGTTGATGCCACAATTGATTGGCGGGCACTTAGCAGGTCGTTTTTAGCAATAGTAAAATTGGCCTGGGCAAGCTCAAAGTCAGATTTTGAAATTACCTGCTTATCATACAGCTCTTTGCGGCGCACAAACTCAAGCGAATCACGAATAAACTGTGCCTGCGCTCGTGACGACCGCGCCCGGGCATCGGCCAGGTTGGCGCGTTGCTGCTTCAGGTTGGCTTCAGAGCGGTCAAGAATTGACTCCAGGTTGTCGGGGCGTATCCTAATCAACGTGTCACCCACCACTACCGAGTCACCCTCTTTTACCCTTAAGTCTATAATTTCACCTGCTACATCAGGGCTTAACTTTACTTCTGTAATGGGTTGTATGGTACCCGAGGCACTTTTGCGTTCAATAATATCGCGGGGTTTGGCTTCGCCCACCTCTACCTCGGTCAGTTTAGGGCCTCCAAAAATGCCTCTGCCCCCAACCATAATCACTATTACCACCACCAAAACAATCCCAATAATAACCAGGGGCCTGTTACTCTTTTTTTTCTTAGCCATGAGTGCTTAAAACGTTATGGTATTACCCTTGTAAAACTCTAGTATTTTTAGCCTGAAAATGTAATCGTACTTAGCCCTGACCAAATCAGAACGGGCGGCAAACAGGTTGTTGCGGGCCACCTGGTAATCAACCGCATTCAATGCCCCCAGGTTATACCGTTCTTCGGTAACTCTAAAAGTTTCTTCAAGGGCTTTGGTGCGCTCTAAAGAGGCGCTATAAGCTTTAGAAGCTGCCAGGGCATCGTTATAGGCGCTTTCAATAATTTGCCGCAGGTCGGTACGTACCTGCTGGGCTGTAATTTCAGCACTGC
>CAZXTW010000269.1:0-5820 GCA_964643525.1 uncultured Roseivirgaceae bacterium | reverse complement strand
TAGCCGCCCGCTGCATATTGCTGCGGTTACGCCAGTTGTTAAATATGGGTACATTAATGGCCAGGCTGGCAGCATAACTAATATTGTCAGAAAACTGGTCAGTCACAGCATAGCCTTCAGAAAGTTCAAAGTCAAGAAACTGCGATTCAGTAGAAACAGTTTGCGTAGGGTTATTGGTTAAAAAGCCAATCTGTTGTATGCGCGTCAGGGTATCGCCAGTAAACAGGGGCCGGGCAATATCAGCGGCCGATGAATAGTTGGTAAAAGCATTGGCATTGATGCCTACTGATGGCAATAATGCCCCCTTAGCAATTTTTTGGCCCAGTTCAGCACTTTCAATATTCAGGTCAGCACTGCGCACATCGGGCTGGGTGGTTAATGAAATTTCGTATAACTCCTGAACAGACTCATTCACAAGCGAATATTTTACTGGGTCAAGGTCAGGTATTTGAATAGTAAACGGTTGGTTGGCAGGTATTTGTAATGCCTGCTTCAGGTTGAGGTAGGCCAGCTTTAAGTTGTTTTCTGCGGTAATCACGTTCAGGTCTTCTGTGGCCCTCTGTGAAATCAGGTCCAGCAGATCAGTGCGGGGCGAGGTGCCCGCTTCAACCAGCTTTTCTGTACGTGTAACCTGCTGCTCAATGGTTGAGCGTTGCAGGCGGGCATTCTCAAGCAGCTCCTGGTTAAAGATTACATTAATATAAAACGTGGCAACATCTAAAGTAATGTTGTTTTTGATGTTTTGCAGGTCGTTTTCGCTGGCCTCTAGCCTCAGCTTGTTTTGCAGAATGGTGTTTCTGATTACAAAGCCATTGAATAAAGTAACCGAAGCACTGGCCGAGGGGTTGAGTGATGATATTCGCTGTGATACGAACTGGTTGGTGGTAGGGTCAATTGAACGACCCCAGCGCAGCCCGTAGCTAAAGCCCCCATTTAAAGTGGGCAGCATATCATATTTTGACTGCTTCAGCACCACGCGGTTATCTTCAACCGTAAGCTCGTTTTGCTTTACAGTCAGGTTGCTGTTTAGTGCATAATCAATGCAGCGCTCAAGCGTCCACTCGTCATTAGTTTGTGCATGGCAGTGTGCTGTTAAGGCAATACAAAAAAATATAGCTAGTATTGGTTTCATAATCATCAAAATATTATAGGTCAATCTCAGGTATATAAATGACTTCATGTACCCACGACAGGCTGCTCACATAGTCAATCGTTAAAGGGCGCAGGCCGCTGTCCATCTCAATCACGTGGCAGGCTAATTTGTTTCTGCCTTTTCGTGAAACAGACATGGTGGCAATATTGCCGTCATCTTGTGCCACTACATTGGCAATAAAAGCTATGCTGCCTTTGGCATCGTTGGCTTTAATAATAAGTGTAAACAGGTTGGCAGAAAAATCGGCTGCAAAGCCGTCAATCTCAGCAATATTAATCAACCCGCCGCCCCGGCTTTCGCCCACTACCTCTACCTGGCGGTTGTCTGCCTGTAGCTGTAGCTTAACCGTGTTGGGGTGGTGCGTGCTGGCATTGCCAATTGAGCGAAACGTATACTCCAGCCCTTCGGCATTGGCATGCTCAAAGGCATTTTTTATGCGTGCATCATCCGTTTTATAATCCAGCAGGCCGGCAATAATGGCCCTGTCGCTGCCATGCCCCTCATAAGTGCGGGCAAATGAGTTATAAAAAGTGATGTTGGCGGTTTGTGGCTGGCTGCCCAGTACTTGCCTGGCAGCACGGCCAATGCGCACCACTGCGGCGGTATGTGAGCTTGACGGCCCAATCATAACCGGGCCTATCATGTCAAAAACGCTACTCTTTTCGGCCATTCTGTTTAACTTGAATGATTCAATAATACTCAATTATAGATAACATTAAAACATTATTCAGGCAAAAGGCATATGGATTACATGAAGGTGGTTTTTGACGGGAAAGTGGTTGATGAGAAAGCCTTTAGGCTTGATTTTTATGACAGAGGCTTTTTGTATGGCGATGGCCTGTTTGAAACCATGATTGCCCACGAAGGGCACGTACAGCACCTGAAAAGGCATTTGGCCAGGTTGGAAGAGGGGCTATGTGTACTGGGTATTGACACCAGGCTGCTGCCGGGTGCCAATTTGGTGCAGGCCTATGCCAGCCAGTTAATTAATGGTAATGCCATTGAAGGCCCGGCCCGGTTAAAGCTCATAGCCTGGCGCCAGCAGGGGGGCTTGTACGCCCCCACCTCGGCCGGTATGCATTTTTTACTAACAGCAGTACCACATATGCCCAAAGCCTACCCACCCAATATGGCCTGCGGCGTGGCCCAAACCGTGCAGCTGCATGCCAGCGCGGTATCTGCCTATAAAACCATAAGCGCCATGCCCTACCTGCTGGCAGGCAAAGAAATGAACAACCGCCAGCTGCACGAAATTGTATTGACAGATTACCGGGGCTATGTGGCAGAGGCCCTCTATACCAATATTTTTTGGCAGGCCCACAACGGGCAGCTGTATACCCCTGCCTTAAGCTGTGGCTGCATTGCGGGCATTATGCGCAGTGTAATTATTGACCATGTTGCTGCCAATGGGGGGCAGGTACATGAAGTAGAGGCACCCTTGAGTGAACTCTTTGCCGCCCAAACAGTTATTACTTGTAATGCTACCGGTGTGCGCTACCTGCCTGCTATTGATGGGCACCAGTTTAGTACAGCACCTTTGGCAGCAATTAATAGCGCGATTAACCACTAACATGTATGGCCCCATTACTACAGCCACAGCCCGCAGGCTTTGTTGACCACCAGTTTGAACTTGTTGTTGAAGTGCCCCACCCGGTGGCCTCGGTTTGGCAATGGCTCAACACGCCTGAAACGTTTACTGATACCCAGGTGCCCCCTTACAAGGTAGAGTTTTACTCGCCCAATGAGGCCACCATACCCAACGGCTTTCACGAAGGCGTGCTGAACATACACCATGGCCCCTTTCTATGCTTTGCCGGCGTGCTAACCACCATACAGCCTGAAACCTACCGCGACTTGCAGTACTATTACGGCAGCTATGCCTTTTCATTGCGGTGGGTTCGCCCGTACAGGTTACAGTTTTGGGTAACTGAGCTTGAACCTGGCAAAACCCAGGTAAAGCTGGCTGTTTCAAGCTGGGTAAAACCTTGGACTCACAAGCTTTGGTCACGCCTGCAGCGCTTATTCTGGGGCCGCTTTAAAGGCTGGATGACGCGCAGCGTAAAGAAGCTACCCGCCGTAGCAGCCTAGCGGGCCTTGCCTTGACGCATTTAGCGGCATTAATCAGTAATACTTTTTTTGGCTATGGCAGGGTGCAGGTCATTCACGGCCATCAGGGCGGCGCTGCCGTACCACTCTACCAGTTCCATGGCCAGGCTGCCTGCTTCAATGGCTGGGTCGGTATTGGTCAGGGCTTCTGCCTCAGCAATGGTGGGTACATTAAATACGTATATGCCACGGATGTCACCATCGCCAAAAAAGGGGCCGGCCAGCACCAGCTGGCCGGCTTTGGCCATGCGTTGAATGTTTTGGAGGTGCGCCATTTGCAGGGCTTGTGCTTTTTCTGGTGGCAGGTCTCGGTTGGGCCCTTTCTTCAAAAAAGCAAATACATACTTTTTCATGCCGTACTCATCAGCACCAAAGGCTTTGGCCTTGGCAGAGTCATACCCGGGTGTAGCAGGGGCATCAAGGGTAGCCTGTGCTACTGGGGTGTTGGGCTGCGTGTTACAGGCCAGCAGGCCAAGGGCCAGCAAGGCTGCCACAAGGCAGGTAGAAATGATTTGATTCATAATACAATTTGAACTTTAATTAGGTACTACCGGCATATTAAAAAAAATATACCACAGAGTCAACCCGTTCATAATAACCGGCCATGGTACTAGGCCGTATGCCCTCACTCTATTGCCTGCCTGCTCCATTGTTTTCTTTCGATGCCCAGCTACTTATTATTATAAATATACAAGACAGATAGCCTCACAAATTCCTGTTTCAACACTTGCTGTGCTACTTATGGTTTAAAGTATTACACAAAACATGCGTTATGAAAATGCAGGCCACGCTATGGCATGCCAATGGTAATTACTTGTGATTGCTTAATATATTTAATTTTATATGCATTTTAAGGCATAAATAAATACTTTCCCTATCTAAAAGGTGGTATTACTCGCTTTTCCAATTTAATTAAATGTTAATTAATAAGAAAAAAGTACATGGCGCAATTGGGTATTAATATTGTGAATTTCAGTCATCATATCTGAATAAAAATTGTCCATGTTGTTTGCAATATGCTTACGCCAGCTGGTAAGTACTCAATGTAGTTTAGTTATATTACCTTCTGTATATTACTAATAAACAGTGGTTTAAGCTAAGAATAAGGCTTGCCGTTTAGGGCTGCTACTTTTTGCTGTTTTTGGCCAAATGCCAACTAAAAATAGCCTTAAATAGCTTTTAAAGGTACTTTTGTAAGTATAGCTTGCTGCTATGACAGCCCTACTGGCTAAAATAGATAAGCCATATTGCTGCCCTGGATACCTATTTCAAATAGTAATTAGTAAATAAGATAAAATAAAAGTTAAAAATTAAAATATGCCGCCATATATTGCCTGTTATCTGAAGAGGCACTTTTTTTATATTATATTCATTGGCGTTATTGCAGGTGTATTCCACGAAGGAATACTTTTAGTTTCATTTTATTTAAATCAATTGATCAATGAGTTCATTGAAGTATTATTTTACCAGAGTGTCACTTCAGGGGCACACAGAAAAGTTCAGGGCGGTACCTATACTACAGGGTACCTTTAGTGAGCGGCAAATGGTGGCCGCCATTGCCCTGCGTAACACCGGCTTGCCGGTGCAGGTCATCAGTAGTATAGTCAATACCCTGTTCTCTATTCGTGATGAGCGCCTGGCCGAAGGGTACATCGTTCACCTGGGCGATACCATTTACCGCCCCACCATTGGGGGTAGTTACCCTACTGACAAAGAACTGGTTAACAGTGCCAGGGTGGCCGTGTACATGACCAATTCTGAAAAGCCTGTTGACGGCATGCAGTTTGAAAAGGTAGAAGAGCGTGTTGATACCTCGTTTGCCTTTATCAAATCTGTTTATGATGTAGCTACTGAGGCAACAAACGGGCAGGTAACCCCTGTAGACATGGTAGAGCTGAGCGGGCGCAGGCTCAGCTTTGATGCGGCCGACCCTGAGCTGGGTGTGTTTTTTGTTGATGCCGCCACCGGCGATACCTTCAGGGCCGTGCGGTACGGCATGAACCGCCCCTCTATTCTCATCTTCAACACACCGGCACTGGTTAGCGGGCAGGAGTATGTGTTGCAGGTGCGCACTCGCCCCAACCCTGAAGACGAAGTGAAGGTAACCAGCACCAAGTTTACCTTAGAGGCACAGTAACACAACAGGCGCTTGCTTTAGCGCAACAGTACCATTCAATCAAAGCCCCGGCCCCTGGCCGGGGCTTTTTTTTGCCATCTTTTCAACCCTGCCCGAGTGTATGTATAGTCTCGGCCTGAGTGTATATATAGTCTCGGCCCGAGTGTATGTATAGTCTCGGCCCGAGTGTATGTATAGTCTCGGCCCGAGTGTATGTATAGTCTCGGCCTGAGTGTATATATAGTCTCTGCTTGAGTGTATGTATAGTCTCTGCTTGAGTGTATGTATAGTCTCGGCTTGAGTCTATGTATAGTCTCTGCATGAGTGTATGTATAGTCTCTGCCCGAGTGTATGTATAGTCTCTGCTTGAGTCTATGTATAGTCTCGGCCTGAGTGTATGTATAGTCTCTGCTTGAGTGTATGTATAGTCTCGGCTTGAGTCTAT
>CAZXTW010000268.1:0-7794 GCA_964643525.1 uncultured Roseivirgaceae bacterium | reverse complement strand
CATTTTGAGGTGATGTACTCAGGCATATCAAAAGCAGGCCATCAAAAAGCTATTAAAGGCAACCACGTGGCCTTTCCTTTACAGCTGCAACCAGAGGTGCCCGTTACGCTGTTTTTACGGGTTTGCTCTAACAACTTCATGTCATTACCTACCCGGCTGGTGCCAGCCACCCAATACCATGAGCAGTACATTACTGAACGTTTTTTACTGGGTATTTACTATGGCATGCTGTTAATCATTATTATTTACAACCTGTACCTATTTATTAATACCCGGTTCAGAGCTTTTTTGTACTATGTGCTTGCTACCTTCTTTTTTGGCCTGGTTACCGGCACTTATGACGGTATGACGCCCGTACTGTTTCATTGGCTGGTTAAAGCTACCAATGCTTACCACGATGTACTCACTACCTGCGGTACCAATATATGCTCGTTGCTGTTTATGATAAGTTTCTTAAACCTGCGCAAGGTGGCACCGCGTTATACTTATTTTGTTTGGGGTGGCATTGCCTTTTATATACTTACCCTGTTGGTGGCTCTTTGGTGGCCAGTGATTGCCTTTTATATTGTGGTTTACAGTGGGGCACTGCTTATAGTGGTGCTGGTGGCCGGGGGGTGGCTAGCCCTGCGTACTGGCATGGTTGAGGCACGCTTTTACCTGCTGGCCTATGTCATACTTTGCGTGTTTGTAGGCATTAGCTACCTGATGCTGTTTAAGGTGCTGACCAATAACGTATTTACCCTGTACAGCCTGCATATGGGTTACCTGGGCAGTGTGGTTATTCTTTCTTTTGGCCTGGGGCATAAAATAAAGGTGATTAAAAAAACGCTACTGCAACAAGAGCGCGAAAAACAGGAGTTTATACAGGCGCGCAACCGTACCCTTGAACAAATGGTGGCCCAGCGCACCCAGGAAATATCAGGCAAAGAAGCCAACTTGAGGGCCATCTTAAACAACAATGACAATATAATCTGGCAGGTAAACACCCAATACGAACTTATTGACCATAACAGTGCCTTTCTTGAGCATTTCAGGCAGCTGTTTGGGCAACCCCCGGTGCCAGGCAATTACCTGATTGATTGCTATGCCTCTGAACACAACCGCACCCTGTGGGCTGAGCGCTACCAGAATGCGCTGGCAGGCCGGCACGAAACCTTTACAGATACCTACCAGTTTGGTCAGGAGGCTGTAGTGATTGAAACCAGCACCTACCCCATACAGCTCTATGGCGAAATAAAGGGGGTGTCACTGTTTTCGAAAGATATTTCTGAGCGCCGCCAGGCCGAGAATAAGCTGGCCAGGCAAAATGAAGAGCTGAAAAAAGTGAACGAAGAGCTTGACCGCTTTGTGTATAGCGCCTCGCATGATTTGAAAGCTCCTATTACCTCTATACAGGGCCTCATAAATGTGATTAGCATGGAAGACCACATGGCCAGCAAAAACCAGTACTTTAATATGATGCAGCAAAGTATTGGCCGGCTTAGTGAGTTTGTTGATGATATTGCCAATTACTCAAGCAACAAACATGCTGCTGTGGTCTCAGAACGGGTGCACCTGCAACCGCTCATCCTATCAGTATTTGATAAGTTGCAGTACCTGGCACCAGCGCACAGCCAATTGGTGCACAAGGTTGCCGTGAATGAACAGGTGCCCCTGTATTCTGATGCGGGCCGCATTGACTTGATTTTAACCAGTATTATTGCCAACGCTCTTGACTATGCCGATCCGCAAAAGGCCCAGTGCCAGATACACGTAAGTGCCAGTGTACAAAATGGCCACGCCAGCATTGCCATACAAGACAATGGCCAGGGCATTGATGCTGAGCATCTCGATAAGGTATTTAATATGTTTTACCGGGCTAATGAGCGCACTACAGGCTCTGGGCTTGGGCTGTATATTGCTGGTGAAACAGCCCGCAAACTGGCAGGTACCATACAGGTACAGTCTGAAAAATGTGTAGGCTCTACCTTTACTGTAACCCTTAAAAACCAAAAATCTGCGGCTACGGTCTAATGTATAGCAGGTTAGGCCTTCATGTAGTTGCGCATTTTAACTTTCAAGTTGGTTTTGTCGGTGGTAATTGAGGGGTCGCCATAAATTTTTGATGAAAACTCGGCAATAACCCCCTTCTTATAACCAAGCTGCTCTGCTATGCGGTAGCAAAACAATATTTCGCTAAAAAATACTTTTCGGTCAACCTTCATAAGTTGCACTACATTGTACAGGTACTCAAACTTCTGGTCTTCAGAAAGGGTGTTTAACTGGCCTACAGGCTCTGGGTTTCGAATAAGCTCATCAATGTCTTTATTATTCATGCCATTTGCCTGCCCCACATGATAAATCATATTCCTTTCCCGCTCGGCAATTTGGTTATCGGCAATGGCCAGCTGTATCAGCATGTTTAATTGATTGCGTAGGTTAAATGACATGTACAGAGTAGTTATATGCTATTCATAGTGGGCACCAAACAACACAAAGCCCTTTGCGTTAATTTAAGCATTATTAGGGCAGCATGAAAATTTCACACTTCATTTTCTGATTTGTCATGATAATTTTACGATATTCAGAATTGGGTTTTATATTACTGCCGCTAATAAAACCCAGTGTGGTTACTTGTTTGAGCATAGTTGCCGCCTGTTGCTTGCTTTTTTAGAACGCTCAACCCCATCGTGATGACTGTACATACCATTGACCTGCATTTTAGCGGCCAGCAACAGGCCATAGCTGCTTTTGTAGTACCCACCAGTGCAGGCCCTGTACTGGTTGAAACCGGCCCACATGCCACCCTGAACCACCTTGAGCAGGGGCTGAACCAGCTTGGCTACCAACTCAAAGATATTCAACATGTGCTGCTTAGCCATATACACCTTGACCACTCCGGGGCCAGCTGGTATTTTGCCAGGCAGGGGGCTACTATTTATGTACACCCTAAAGGGGTAAAGCATTTAGCCAGCCCTGAACGCCTGATGCAGTCGGCCAAGCGCATTTATCAAGACCAGATGGACACGCTCTGGGGCCAGATGCACCCCATAGATGCCCAGCGCATGGTGGCCCCTGACCATGGGCAGGACATTGTGATTGGTGATGCTACCTTTACGGCCCACTATACCCCCGGCCACGCCGTGCACCACATTGCCTGGCAGTTGGGCAGTAACCTGTTCACAGGTGATGTGGCGGGCGTATGCATACCGGGCGGCCCGGTGGTGGCCCCCTGCCCCCCGCCAGACATACACCTTGAGCACTGGCAACAGTCTATAAACCTGATTAAAAACCTGCCTGTAAACACACTATACCTTACCCATTATGGGCCGGTTACTGATATAGAAAACCACCTGAACGCCCTGCAACAGGCCCTTACTGACTGGGGGGCATGGGTACGCCAGGCAATGGGCCGTGGCCTTGATGCCCCCACCATGACGCCCCAGTTTCAGCAATACGTGCAACAACAGCTGCAGCAACAGGGCGTTAGCGGGCAACAGTTAATGGTTTATGAGGCGGCCAACCCCTCATGGATGAGCGTAGCCGGCCTGATGCGTTACTGGCAAAAGAAAAATGAAAATGTGAACTGAATCATGTATATTGAACATGAATCTACAAAACCCTTAGTAAAGCTGAACAACTTATGACCTCTTCTGATTCGTATACGGCATTTCTTAATATCTGGCACCTTGTTGTTTTGTATGGGTCATATTTATTTTTAGTCATTAGCGTACTCATTGTTATATTCTATAATGCCAAGTTGGCCAGCCTGAAAGAGAATAAGAAAAAGTACGATTACATCAGTAACTATGAGGTAGTGATGTACTTTTACAGCATTTTGGCCCTGGCCATTGCCATTGGCCTCTTTTTGAACTCGCTCGAGCCTGACACGGTTAAGCTCAACATTACCTGGTTTTTTGTTCGGCTGTTCATTACCATTTGCATCAGTACCTTAATTGCCTATGTCTCGTCATTGGTATTACGGTACAGTTACCCATCCAGGCTTGACAGCAAGCTGAAGCGCCTGCGCTTTAAACCACGTGTAAACCACAAAACCGGCAATACCATGCGCCTGCTGCGTGAAGATGAAGAAGACGTGCACCTTGATGAAGGGATGCAGGCAGAAGAAAATGTGTTTTCAGTTGATTATGACGTCTGGTTGGATGAAGTGAGTGGCGATGTAAAAATTGAAAAGTACCCCGGCCATTTGCAGGCCCTTGAATGTGACCGTTGTGGCTTCCAGACCCTGCGGTTAGAGCGGGAAGAGATTATTAAACAGGTAACCGAACAGACCGACGGCGAACTGGTAAAACACTACAAATGCACCTATTGTGGGCGCGTGCGTCGCATACCTAAAAAGATTGCTCGCCTCAGCAAATCGGGCGATAACTACCGGGTACCCAGTGAGCCTCAGTTCCATGACGATACCCAAAAATCTGTACAAACGGTAGAGGTACGCATTGCCAGTAATAATGGCGACTCTCGCACCTATGACTTTCAAAGTGTTGAACAGGCCCGAAAATTTTTAGATGAATACGAAGTAGACAAGGTAGAAGAATAGCCTTGAACCTTGGTACTTTTTGAAGGTGTTCTTGAAAAGTACAAGGCAATTCACTAAACATTGTATCTGTTTTAGTGGTGGTTACGTACTAACTGCCTGAGACCTGACCATTTGTTGATGCGCCACATAATGGACAATGCCAAGAAAAAGGCCCCAATACTTCTGCTGCTGCCCATGGTTATTATTGTTTTGGTGCTGGTGGGTGTTACCGCCTGCCATGAAGCCCCGGCACCCAATGTTGGCATTGAGGTGAAGCGCGATTCGCTGGTACGCACGTGGGTTATTGATCGTTTTGTGCGTAATGAAGAAGACTTGACCCCAACACTTGGTGGTACGCAGCTTGACTTTTCTAGCTCTGGCCGGCTTAATATTATTAGAGGAAGTAATTCATTTGAAGGGTTATGGTCATTACGTGGCTCAACCATTGCTTTGAGTGTTGATGTTGACGATACCAACCTGCGCCCCCTCAGTGGCGTATACGTGGCCACCGCCCTGACTGAAACCGAGTTGAACCTGATTAACCAGAATGCCCGCACCCCTGCTGTGCTTGATTTGCGTGAAATTGATCAATAGAAACTACTGGATAGCGCAGGCCAGCCGCACCTAAATACTATCAATAACCATTGCCTTACTGAATAATTTCTGCCATATTTAAATATGTACGGCACAAAAAATACGTTTAAATACCTGACGGCATTGCGCTTGCCGTTGCACTGTTTGGTGTGTACCGTTTTGATAAACCTATTTGTGATGGCCATGCCCCACCCACTGCACGCCCAATTACCCCATGATTTGACCTGGAAAAACCGGGTTGCCATAGTTTTTGATACTGCGGCTACTTACTATGCAACTAAACAATTAGAGCTATTTACCAAGGTGCAAGCCGAGTGTGACGAACGGGATTTGGTGGTGTTTCAGGTATTGGGTGATACGATTATTGGGCCTGGCGGTACAATTACTGATGCACAAAAAGCTGATGCGTTGCGCCAACAATATGCTGATGGCTATGGCCTGAAAGGCATTATGCTGGTGCTGGTGGGTAAAGACGGTGGCGTTAAGCTAAGGCTGCGGCGGGTGGTTGGCATACAGGAAATATTTGCCACGATTGACCGCATGCCCATGCGGAGGCAGGAAATGAAGCAAAAGAAAAACAGCCCACCGCCAAAGTAATTTGTTTTGGCCCGGCTTTTGCCCCTAACTGATTAAACAGATGTGTATGGATAAGATTTGGTTTATGATGGCCCTGGGGCTGGCCCTGTTGCAGGCAGGAGCCGCCTACAGCCAAACAGGTAAAAGCGAAGCTGAGGCACGCAAACAGGTATGGCAATACTTGAAACAGTACAACCCTGATGGCTACCACATTTTAAAAGCCTATTATGACGCCCCCACCAAATTTAAGCTGGGTAACGTAACTATTACTACCGGGCCCCGCACTGATTTCATGACCTATGTGCAAGATTACAGCAATGAGGGTGTGCGCGATGCCTTGGGTACGGTAGTGCACGAAATAAACCATGGCTATACCAGTGTGGGCGCCAACCAGCAACTGGCCCGGCAAAAAGGTAGCGATTACAGCTTTGGTGATGATTACAGCTACTTTTACCTGGGCGGAGAAAAAGGCATACTGGTTAAGCATACTGATACTTATACCACCCGCGAAATGAACGGCGCCATTGACAAACGCCTGCATACTTTCAGGTATGAAACCTATGTGTACCCTTCTGACCAGATTGGCGCACAGGTGCAAGGGGCATATGGCCTGCTAGACGAGTTAAACGCCTACTACCATGGCACCCAAACCAGTATGGGGCTGTACCCCATTTACGAACAAATGGCCAAAACCAACCCAAAGGCCTGGTTGCAGTACTTCTCAAACGTTAGCAGTACCTACTATGCGCATATGGAGTTTCGCTTTTACATTTTACAGTATATGCTGTATGCCAAAGCAAAACACCCTGCTGTATACCAGGGAATAATGGCCAATACGGCATTTCGGGAGGCCTTTACTATGGTTGACCAGCAGTTTACAGCCCTCAATAAAAAATTCTTTGCCCAGAAACGACAAATCCTGGCCCGACTCAATGCCAAAGGCATTTATACTGAAGAAGACGAGCAATATGTTTATATTGGTGGCAACGGTGTGGGGCACTTTGGCCAATCGTACAACCTGTTAAATACAGAAATGCAACAGCCAAAGTACCAGGCCATGTACAAGGCACTTACGCAATTGTAAGTGCCACATTAAACACCTTGATCGTAACGCCCTTGCAGGCACGTCACCCTTTTGCTCGTACCCTGGCCGAGGCAGGCCTTACCCTGCTGTTAATGGCCGCCGTACCCATATTTATCAAGTTTACCCAGGCCAATGCCTATACCATTGGTATATTCAGGCTTTCAGTAGCCGCTGTGTTGGCTTTTATTCTTTTTGGCGTGGTGCGCCACCTGCGCAGCATGGGCCGCCGCCACTGGTGGGTGCTGGTAGCCACCGGCCTGGTATTTGGCCTGCACTGGCTGCTTTACTTTATCAGCATCAAAAAAGCTACCCCCTCAATTGCCATTCTGGGCATGTCGTCGTATGGCATACACCTCATCTTTCTGGGGTGGGCATTCCGTGGGCAGGTGCCTACCGTATTTGATGGGCTGGCCGTATTGGTGGCCGTGCTGGGCATTTACCTGCTGGTGCCTGTGTTCAGCTTTGAAAGTAATATTACTCTGGGCCTGTTTCTTGGCATTGTCAGTGGTTTTTTCTTTGCCCTGCTGCCGGTAATTCACCAGCGCAATGCTGATTTGCCAAACGGTGTGCGTTCATTTGGGCAGTACACCTTTGCCCTGCTGGTATTTTTGCCCATGGCCGGGCAAACAGAATGGCAGTTGCGTTGGGCAGACTGGGGAGGCTTGCTTTACCTGGCCATTGCAGGCACTTTTGTGGCTCATTCATTATGGGTGCGTGTAACCACCCGGCTGCCCACCACCACCAGTAGCCTTATTTTTTACTTGACCGTACCTATGACCATGGTGATGAGCTACTTCTTTCTGGGCGAGCAGTTTACGCCCAGCCGCCTGGGCGGGGCGGCCTGTATCATTGCCGCCAACTGCCTGGGGCTCCTGTCTCGCAGGTCAATTAAAAGTTGATAACTGAAAGTTGGAATTGAGAATTACCACATACAAATAGTTGTCATTTCTCAATTCAGTTAGATTCCTGTATAGGCAAAATGGCCAGCTCAGTATAAATGCGGTAATGGTCTGAGCCAACG
>CAZXTW010000267.1:0-7876 GCA_964643525.1 uncultured Roseivirgaceae bacterium | reverse complement strand
CCGCATCGCCTCGAAGGGCAGCCGGTCCTCGCTCGTGCCGTGCCACCAGCTGCCTGATGGCCTCTTCCAGCCTGTTAACATCAGCTTCATCATCTAATACAAACACCCCGTTAATGTTATAGGTCAGGGCTGCTTTGTTGAGGTTCTGCTCATAGTACAGGCGCTCCTGGGCAGGCGAAGCCGGGTACTGGCTGCGCTGGCCGGCATCAGGTATTTGTGCTACCTGCTGCGCGTCATGGCTGTCAATGTATTGTGCCAGCTTTTCAATGGTGGTGTACTCAAATACATCTCTCAGTTTTACCTGTGCAGCAAACTGCTGCTTCATGGCATTGATCAGGTGCACAGCCATGATTGAGTGGCCACCCAGCTCAAAGAAATCGGCCTGAAGGCCCAGCTGGTCAGCTTCCATATGCAGCAGGCCGGCCCAGATGTTGGCCAGTTGCTTTTGCGTGTCAGTGGTTAACGCTCCCGTTTCAGCACCAGTACCGGCCACTTGTGGCTCGGGCAGGTTTTTCCTGTCTATCTTACCGTTTTTGGTCATCGGTATTTCTGGCAGGTGCATCAGGTGCTGGGGTATCATGTATTCGGGTAGCTCTTTACCCAAAAACTGCTTCAGCTCATCTTCAGGAATGGCTTCATTGGCCAGGTAATAGCCAACCACAAACTTATCATACTTGCTGCGTGCAATCACGTGGGCCACCACGTGGGTTACTTCGGGGTGCCTGTTCAGCTTGTTTTCAATTTCGCCCAGCTCAATGCGGTACCCCCTGATTTTAACCTGGCTGTCTTTACGGCCAAGGAACTCAAGGTTGCCGTCAGGGTACCAACGGGCAGTATCGCCCGTGCTGTACAGCATTTCACCTTCATAGAATGGGCTGGGAATAAATTTGCTGTCGCTCAGCGCTTTGTCATTAATATAACCGGCTGCCAGGCAGGGGCCGCCAATGTACAAATCGCCGGGTACGTGTATGGGGCACAGGTTTTTATCTTTGTCGAGCACCAGGTAGCGGGCGTTCTGGATAGGCTTGCCGTAGGGTATGCTTTTCCAGGCGGGGTCAACGGCATGTACTTCAAAGTAGTTAGACCAGATGGTGGCCTCAGTGGCACCACCCAGGCCAATAAACTGGTAGCTGGGGCCAAACAGTTCTTTCATTTGTTTGGGGGCCACCAGCGGTATCCAGTCGCCGCTGAGGAATGACAACCTCAGCTTGCCGGTTTGCTGTACCTGTTCTTTGCGGTGCTGCATAAAGGGCAGTACCTGCTGCAACATGGCGGGGGCAGAGTCCCAGAAGGTAATGCCCTCGTTAATCACTACTTCTGCCAGTACTTCAGGGTCGCTCAACTCTGCATTATTGGCCAAACGCACCGAAGCACCAACGGCCAGCCCACCAAACAGGTCATACACTGACAGGTCAAAGCTTACCGAGCTGACCATGAATATGCAATCGGCCTGGCCTACGTTGTAGGTATTGTTTACCCATTCAATGAGGTTAATAACCGGCTTGTGCTGCACGGCCACACCCTTGGGCTGGCCACTTGAACCAGAAGTGAATATTACATAAGCCAGGTCGGCCGGGTCGTTAACCGCTACTGGGTTTTCAGTAGAGTAGTCAGAGAAGTACAGCTCCTGCTTGCCTTTATTGGTAAAGGCAAAGGCATCTAGCGTAAGGCTGCCGTCACTTTCAAAGCACAGCACATGCTCAACAGGGTCAATGGCCTCAGCATAGCCACTCATTTCTGGCTGGTACTTGAGGTTGGTTACAATGACCTGAGCAGCTACCGACTGCATAATGGTTTCTTTTCTGTTGGCGGGCAGGTAAGGCTCAATGGGTATGTATTTACCCCCGGCCTTCAACACGGCCATGAGGGCCACAATCAACTCAATGTTGCGGTCCATCACCACGGCTACTGATACCTCTCTGGTTACGCCCCGCTCAAGCAGCATATGGGCCATTTGGTTGGCTACTTTGTTTAGCCAGTCATAGGTATAAGTCTGGCCATTGGCAATAATGGCTGTATTGCCCGGCGTGCGCAGCACCTGCGCTTCAAACAGCTGGTGCATGAGCTTGTCATGGCCATACGGGGCAATGGTGTTATTGAATTTGTGCAGTATTTGCTGCTGCTCTGCCTTAGTAGCCAGCTGCACCTGCGGCAACGCCAGGGTGTGCTGGGCAGCCACCTGGTTAATGATGTTGGCAAAATGTACAGCCAGGTTGTCAATTACCTCATCAGCATATACATCACAGTTGTAGCCAAATTTAATGCGTACCTCATCACCCGGCATTACAATTACCCACAGGTCATAGTTGGGTTGTTCTTCTACCTTTACTTCGCTCACGGCAAAATCGTGGTAGCTTTCTGCTTCTTCAATTTGCTCAGCAATGGGGTAGTTTTCAAAGGCCATGATGTGGTCCATCAGGCCACGGCCCAGGCTGGTGAGCGATTGTATTTCAGACAGTGGGTGGTAGTGGTATTGCTCACTTTCAATGGCGCTGGCCTGTACGCGCTTCAGCAAATCGCCAATGCTGTCGGTAGCCTCAAACTGCACCCGCACCGGCACGGTGTTGATGAAGAGGCCCACCATGGTTTCAATGCCTTCAATGCCAGAAGGGCGGCCTGATACTACAGAGCCAAACACCACATCATTGGTGTTGTTGTATTTGGCTACCAGCATGCCCCAGGCGCTTTGTATGATGGTGTTCATGGTAACACCGTAGGTCATGCATACCTGCTTTAGCGTATCAGTCAACTCCCTGCCCACATTCAGGTGGCGGTAGTGGTAGTTGTTTTCAACAGGGGTATTTTCAGTAGCCCCAAGATCGGCCTTAGGCAGGCCGGCCAGGGTATCGTAGCCATTCAGGTAGTTGGTCCAGAACTGGGCCGATTCGTCCTTATCCTGCGCTTCCAGCCATTTAATGTAACGCACGTAGGGCTGCACGGGTATGGTAGGAAAGTCTTTGCCTGTGGTATAGTGCAGGTAAAACAGTTCAAAGTCGCGCCATACAATACTCATACACCAGCCATCCATTAAAATATGGTGGTGGCTCCAAATGAGGCGGTAATCCTTCTGGCCAATTTGCAGTACGGTTACGCGCATTAACGTGTCGCGGCTCAGGTCAAAGCTGTGGGCCTTATCCTGCTTTTTGTATTTGGTAATGAGCTGTTCAACAGTGGCATTTTCCAGCTGCTGGCGTACATCAATCAGGTCTACCTTCAGGTGGCCTTCTTTCAGTACCACCTGCAGGTTGCGGTCAAAGGTGCCCTGTAAAAATACCGTGCGCAATACCGGGTATTTGGCAATGAGGTCGTTCAGGGCCCGTTCTACCGCATCAAGGTTCAGGTTGCCCTGTATGCGGAAGGTCATTTGCTCAAAGTGGTGCTGAGCACTCTCATCTAACAACGAGTGGAAGAGCATACCCTCCTGCATGGGCGAAAGGGGGTAGATGTCTTCAATGTTGTAGGTTTGCTGCAGGCCGTTTAGCTGCTCAGCACTGATGCGGCTGTAGGTCAGGTCTGAAGGGCTTAGCTCAGTAGTGGTCTGGCCTGTGCAGAAGTCAATGATGGCTTCCAGGTTTTGGCGGTAGGCGGCCATGAGCGCCTCCATACCCTGGGCATTGTACTGGTGCTGGCTGTACAGCAGGGTCATTTCAAGCTGGCCGTTGCTAACCATGCCTGATACGTCCCACTCGGCCGTGCGGGCCTCATCAGGGCCAACATCATTGCCGCGCGCCTCAGTGGCAAAGCTAAACAGGGCTGCCTGCTGTTGGGCATCTACCTGGCCCAGGTAGTTGAACTTAATCTGCTCATCAACCGTAGGCTGCCCTTCCTGGCTGGCGGCTACCAGCAGGTAATCAAAGCCATTGTTGGGCACTGCCCTGAGCGTTTCTTTGGTGCCCTTAATGCTGGCGGCCAGGTCATTACCGGCGTGCTGGAACACCACTGGGTACAGGCTGGTAAACCAGCCTATGGTACGGCCAATGTTGGCGCCATTCAGCAGGCCTTCTTCCCGGCCGTGGCCCTCCATGGTAATGCGTACCTGGGTATTGCCGGTGTGCTGGTGTACAGCACGCACAAAGGCAGCCAGCAGTATGTCGTTAATCTGGGTGTTAAAGGCCTGGTTGGTATTTTTTAGCAGGCGTTCTGTCAGGGCAGCGTCTAAGGTAAAGGTCTGCTTCTGAATATCAGCAATGGTGTTGGTGCCGGCGGGGTTGTCTTTGGCAATGGGGGTTACAGGCTGTGCCATTACGCCCTGCCAGTATTGAGCCGCCTGGGTGTAGGCTTTGGTTTTGGTATATTCAGCCAGTTTGTTGGCCCAGGTTTGGTAGCTGTCAGTTTTTTCGGGCAGCTTCAGGGGCTTTCTGTTGCGCATGGCCGTAAGCAGCTCTGTAAAGTCTTCCAGCAGCACACGCCATGATATACCATCTACCACCAGGTGGTGTATGGCAATAAGCAGCCTGCTGCTGCCATCGGCCAGTTGAAAGAGGCCCAGCTTCATCAGCGGCCCGTTTTGCAGGTTGATAGAGGCCTGTATCTGGTTGGCTACCTGCTGTAGCTTGGCCATGGGGTCGGCCTCACGCTTGAGGCTAATCTCGCGCACGCCCACAGCCATGGCCGCCGGCTTGTACTCTTGCACCAGCTCATTACTGCCGGGCCTGGCAGGCTTAAATACCAGGCGCAGGCCATCGTGGTGGTCTTGCAGCTTTTTAAATATGTTGCGCACCTGTGCCATGGCTATGCCCTCATTAAAGGCAAGCATAACCGACTGGTTGTAGTGGTTTTTGCGCTGCACCGGGCCGGCAAAGAACCGCTGCTGCACAGCCGAAAGGGCCACCCTGCCCCCTACCCTTTGCTGGGCCTGGGCTTTTTCTATTTTGGTGGCCTTCTTAGCCAGCTCGCCAATGGTCTGGTGCGTAAATACGTCGTTAACAGCAATTTTGTAGCCTGCGCTTTTCAAGCGTGCCGTGATTTGTATAGACTTGATACTATCACCCCCGGCAGCAAAAAAGTTATCAGTTATGCCCACCTGCTCAAGGCCCAGCACCTTTTGCCAGATTTCGGCCAGGGCGCGTTCAAGGTCGTTTGTGGGGGCTACATGCTCACTGGCCGCTTCGGCCTCCGGCTCGGGCAGTGCCTTGCGGTCAAGCTTGCCATTGGGCGTAAGTGGCAGGGCAAGGAGGTGCACAAAGTGTACAGGCACCATATAATCTGCCACACGGCCTGTAAGCCAGGTGCGCAGGGTTTCATCTGGCAGGGCACTGGCAGCTACGTACCAGGCCACCAGGTATTTGTCCTGATCGCGGTCAAGGGCCAGCACGGCACATTCGGTTACTGCCTCGTGTGCAGCCAGCTGGTGTTCAATTTCACCCAGTTCAATGCGGTAGCCCCTGATTTTTACCTGGTGGTCAATACGGCCCAAAAACTCAATCTCGCCGTTGGCCGTCCACCGGGCCAGGTCACCGGTTTTGTATACCGGCCCCTCAGCATATGGGGTGTTGATAAAGCGCTGCTCAGTAAGCTCAGCATTGTTGAAGTAACCCAGGCCAACGCTGTGGCCAGCAATGCACAGTTCGCCAGTAGTACCGGCGGGTAGCAGTTCATTGTGCCTGCCCAATACAAATATTTGGGTATTGAATATGGGCTTGCCAATGGTGGGGCGCTGCTTGTACCGGGCCATGGCCTCACCCTCGCCACTAATGGGGCGGGCAATAACGCCAATGGTGGTTTCACTGGGGCCGTAATGGTTAATGAATTGTATGTGTGGGTAAGCCTGTACAGCCTTCTCTACATCGGCCGGCTTAATGGCCTCGCCACCCAGCAAAATGGTGTTGAGGTTTTTCAGAGGCGCACTGCCAAAGTTACCGGCATCTACCAAAGTGGTGAATAACGACGGTGTAAGCTTGAGGTAAGTCAGCTCTTTGGCGTTTACGTAGTCAATCAGTTCTTCTGGCGACTGGTACAGGGCCTTGTCAACCAGGTGCAGGGTACCACCGCTTAGTATGGTTGGGAAGATGGAGCTGTAACCCAGGTCAAAAGAGAAGGAAGAGGTAAGCACCGAGCTGCTGCCGGGCTTGATTTCCAGCGTAGAGCGCAACCAGAACGAGTAGTTGACCAGGTTGCGGTGGGCTACTTTTACGCCTTTGGGTTTGCCGGTGCTGCCCGAGGTGTATATTACATAGGCCACGTCATTGTTGGTGGGTGCGGTAATGGCTACCGGTTCAGCAGGCTGCTCACCAGATTCATCAACAAAAATGGTGGTGCCGTTAAAAGCCAGCTGCTCTTGTATGCCCTTGTGGGTTAACAGGAGCTGGCAGCCACTTTCTGCCAGAATGGTTTCGTAACGTTTAGAGGCGTGGTTGGGGTCAAGCGGTAAAAAGGCCTTGCCTGCCTTGAGGGTACCCAAAAGGGCCACCACCATGTGGGCAGAAGGCTCAGTGTATACAGCCACCACACCGGCAGTGGTGTTGGTTGCGGCAATGCGCCGGGCCACTGTGGTGCTCAGTGCATCTAACGCCTCGTAGGTATAGCTACCTTCAGGGCTAACCAGTGCCGTAGCCTGGCTGTTGTATTCTAACTGCTCATTAAAGAGGTCAACCAGCGAGGCTTCATTGGGCCAGGCAGCCTGCGTACTGTTGTAGGCCTTGAGCAGCTGTTGCTTTTCTGCCTGTGGCAGCACGTCAATGGCCTGCAGTTGCACCGCAGGGTTGGCCACCACTGCGTTAACAATGGTGTTGAAGTACTGGCCAAAGCGGTTAACGGTGGCTTCAGAAAAGAGGGCAGTGGCATACTCAAATGAGCCTCTTATTTTACCCTCAGTTTCCATGGCGGTTAAGGATAAATCAAACTTTGACTGAATAACACCGGTGTGGTAAGGCTCCAGGGTAAGGCCTTTGATTTCAAGGGTGGCGTTATCAAAGTTCTGGAACACAAAGCGCACATCAAACAGGGGGTTGCGGCTGGTGTCGCGCTCCAGCTTCAGGTCATCTACCAGTTCGTCATACTGGTAGTCCTGGTTATCAAAGCAGGCCAGGGTACGGCTGGCTAAATCTTTCAAAAAGGCGGTAAAGGTCAACTCTGCTTTGGGGTAGTTGCGCAGGGGCAGGGTGTTGACAAACATACCAATGATTTCGCCCAGCTCTTGCTGCTTGCGGCCAGCAGTAGAGTTGCCTACTACAATATCTTCCTGGCCCGACAGTTTGCTGAGCATGATGTTGTATATGGCCAGCAATACCATAAATATGGTTGTGCCTTCTTTTTCGGCCAGTGTCTTCAGTTGCTCAGTAGCGGCAGCGGGCACTTCAAGTTCAGCATTGCCACCCTCCATACCACGCACGGCAGGGCGTAAATGATCGGCCGGCAGCTCAAGTGGGGTGTTGAGTTCAGCAAATTCATTGAGCCAAAACTTACGCTGCTGCTCAATAACCTGCTGTTGGGCCTCGCTGTGTTGCCACTCGGCAAAGTCTTTGTATTGCAGTGTCAGCTCGGGTAGGGTTTCGCCATGGTACAGGGCCATGAAATCGCGGGTAAAAACACCACGAGAAATGCCATCGTTAATGATGTGGTGCATGTCAACCATAAGCACATGGTACTGCTCAGCCACAGTAACCAGGCCTACACGCATTAAGGGGCCCTGGTTCAGGTCAAAAGGCCTGATAAAGCCCTTAATGATGCCCTCAATTTCGGCCTCGGTAGCTGTAAACTGCTCAATGGGTACCTCAATGGCAGGTGCTATGCGCTGCATGACCTGGCCGTTCACCTCAGTAAAGGTGGTGCGGAAGCTGGCATGGCGCTGCACCAGCTGCTCAAATACATGGCCCAGGCGCGAGGTATCAAGCGGGCCACGCAGGCTAACGATTTGCGGTACGTTGTAGGCCAACGA
>CAZXTW010000266.1:0-7890 GCA_964643525.1 uncultured Roseivirgaceae bacterium | reverse complement strand
GGCAAAGCCCGTACAACAATCAAGCTTCAGCCACAACAGGTACTACCCGTTAGTGGCTGAACTTGCTTTTAGGGCCATTTGTGATTCGTCGTCTACCTCGCATGGGTAGTTAAACAGGCAGTTTTTCTTAATCGCGTCGGCCACTATCCAGGGCACGTACTCTTCCCAACCCTGCTCATCGGCCCTGATCATATCCAGCACATTGTCTGATATAATGTGCAAAATTTCTTTATTCACATCGTGTAGCTCTTGAATCTTGCCGTTATCGCACAGGTACTGAAACAGATTTTTAAGGTTGGCTTCCACTTGAAAGTCGTCCAAGGTCAGCAATTTATTGCCATTAGTTTCAAGTGCTGGGTACACATAAAGCTTCACATTATCACCAAACAAGATGCCAAAAGATTCTAAGATGCCTCCGGCTAAATGGGTATAGTGGTTTTCTTCAAAGATTTTTTCCAGGTTGTGCAGGCCCAATATAATACCCAACTTATTGCCTTTAGTAAAGCGACTCATGTAACGCACCAGGCGGTAGTGCTCATAATAATTCGAAATAAGTACATGGTGCCCCAGCGAGCACAGTAAGTCTGCACGGTCTAAAAAGTCCTGATCATCAATTTCACCGTCTTTCTGTAGGTCATTTAAAGTCAGTTCAGTAAGCAGCTCAATGTTTTCAGCATCTACATCTTCTTCTTGCTGAAACATATCCATACCCTTGGTCAACATATCCAGGTTTACATGGGTTATGGGTCTAAACCTGCCCCTGAGCAGCAGCACATTCTTTTTATACAATGCGCTTGAGGGCTGTAGCACCTCGCCATCAGAGCCAAACACAGCTGCTTTAGTAAGGCCGTTCTTGACCAGCTTCAACGCCATAAGCCGGTTATCAACATGGTAAAACTCCGGGCCGTGTATTCTAAACATATCAATCTCAACCCGGCCAGGCATCAGGTTCTGGGTTAAAGCATTAACCAGCGCATCGGGGTCACGTTCATTAAAACAGGCATACAGCAGGTTAACCCCTACAACGCCCAGGGCCTGTTGTTGTTGTATCGTATCGTTATCGGTTAGCACCAAATGGATTATACATTCATTATAAGGTGCTTTTGGGCTTAGTTGAAACCGCAGGCCCATCCAGCCGTGGCCCTGGTTGGTGCGCTTAAAGTTTAGCGCCTCTACAGTATTGGCATAAGCAAAAAACCTGGTAGTATCAGCCCGCTGTGGCAACCGCTTGGGCAGTAGGTTGTACTCTTTCTCAAGCATCAGGTCAAGCCGCTCCTGGCTAACATAACGCCTGGTTTTACCATAAATGGCATCGCTAAAGGCCATGTCGTAAGCGCTCATGGTTTTGGCTACAGTGCCTGAGGCCCCACCTGCCTTAAAAAAATGAGCGGCTACCTCCTGGCCTGCACCTATTTCAGCAAATGAACCATATATATTCTCGTCCAGGTTTATTTTCAGTGCTTTTTCTTTGGTGGTGAGTGTTCTGAATTGCTCCATGTGGTTCGTTTACCCTCCTATTGAAAAACATACTTATTTGAGTCTGTTAAGGTAAACGTAAAAAAAACAAAAACGGCACTCTAAGAGTGCCGTTTTTCTCGATTCATCACGTATTCGTATCGAAACAATTTGTTGACATTTCAGGGGCACATTTCCCAAGGGCCCCTTAATCTATCTATCGACGGTGTTTGGATATCCTCAATCAATTAAAAAGCGTAGCCGTTATTCTCAATTACGGCATCGGCAATGCTTCTTCTCAGGGCTTTGGTATTTACTACCGGTGCTTTAGTGAATCGCTTTAAGCCCATTAACATCACGCGCTGCTCATCGCCAGTGGTAAAAGCTGCAATGGCTTCTTTACCGGCACGGTTTAAGCCCTCAACGGCTTCAAACAGGCATACACGTGTTATATCAATCTGGCTCTGGCAGGCTGCTTCACCTCTTACACCCACCAGTTTTTCGGTACGCAATAAGGTAGACTCAGCAGTGTATACCGCAATAACCATATCAGCAAGGTTCATTAAAATTTCCTGCTCGTCGTTAATGTTCTGGTTAAAGGTTTGCACTGCCTTACCAGCTACCATTAAAATGGCTTTCTTCAGGTTTTTGATTACTGACTTCTCTTCGGCAAACAGCTCGCTAAAGTCAGGCGTTTCAAAGCTGGGCATACCGGTAAGCTCTTTAGCTACCTCCATAGCGGGGCCCATCAGGGCCAGCTCGCCTTTCAGGGCACGGCGCAAAATCATACCCACCAGCAACATGCGATTTATCTCGTTGGTGCCTTCGTAAATACGCGTAATACGGGCATCACGGTAGGCGCGCTCCATTGGGGCATCTGCACTAAAGCCCATACCACCGTAAATCTGCACACCTTCGTCAACAATAAAATCAAGTGCTTCAGAGCCCAGTACCTTAATAATAGCACATTCAATGGCATATTGCTCTACACCCTGCAGTTTGGCCTGCGCATCATCAAGGCCATCTTCTATCAGGGCATTGATTTTATCTTCAATGTTTTGGCCAGCGCGGTATGAAGCAGACTGGTTGGCATAATTACGTATAGCCATTTCTGCCAGTTTGTGCTTAATGGCACCAAAGGTGGCAATAGATACACCAAACTGCTTGCGCTCATTGGCATAGTTAGTGGCCTGGTCAATCACAACCTTGCAACCACCAATAACACCACCGCCTAATTTTACACGGCCAATGTTCAAAATGTTCACTGTAATTTTAAAACCGTTCTCTCTTTCAGAAAGCAGGTTCTCTACCGGTACGGTACAATCGTTAAAGAATACCTGACGGGTTGATGACCCCTTGATGCCTAGCTTCTTCTCTTCTTCATTCAGGGTAATGCCACCAAACTCCTTCTCAACAATAAATGCACTCAGGTTTTTATCGTCATCAATTTTGGCAAATACAATAAACACATCAGCAAAGCCTGCGTTGGTAATCCACATTTTTTGGCCGTTAATAACGTAATGTGTACCAGCCTCATTTAATGTAGCCTTAGTTTTACCTGAATTGGCATCAGAGCCTGAGTTTGGCTCGGTTAAGCAATAAGCAGCTTTCCACTCGCCAGTAGCCAGTTTGGGCAAATACTTAGCTTTTTGTGCTTCGTTGCCGTAATAGTAAATCGGTAAGGTACCAATACCAGTTTGTGCTCCGTATGCGGTTGAAAATGAACCGGCAGAACCTATTACATCTGCAATAAGCAATGAAGTTACAAAGTTCATACCCAGGCCACCATATTGTTCAGGCAGTGAAACGCCCAGCAGGCCCAGCTCTCCAGCTTTCTCCAAAAGGCTTTCCATAAACCCTTCTTCCATGCTGTCCATCCGCTCAATATTTGGCGTAATTTCTTTATCAATAAAATCTTGACAGGCCTGTGCCATCATCACCTGCTCTTCGCTAAACTCTTCAGGAATAAAGATATCAGCGGCATCGGTTTCTTTAATCAGAAACTCGCCCCCCTTCAGGGCCTGGGTTTTTATTGTAGCTTCCATATATAGTACACTTTATATAGTTATTCTAGATTTCAACAATGTTATGCATGCATAACAACAACTCAAATATATGGCATTTTAGTATGCATGCATACATATTATTAAAAAAAATATTACGATGTGCTTAATCAACACCAAATAAAGCATTGCTAGTTTGGTAGCATACCATATAAATGGGGTAAATGTTTAAAAAATTACAATACTGGCCTTGCAGCCTTACACTGCCCCTATTACAGTCATCATTACCGGGCAGTGTGAGGCTGTTGATGTCATATGCTAAGGTTTTTTCAGGATCAGTGCAGATACCAGGGCCACAACCGCACCTATAGGAAATACAGTAGCAAACATGGTTAGCCCGCCAACTAAGGGGCTCAGGTAAATGGCCTTGTTGGCTTGCATTTCAGCAATTTGGGCTTTTACCAAAGCCGCCTCTTTGCCACTTTGCTCAATCGCTTCAATTGAATAATCGTAATATGCCTGTAAAAAGTCTGGGGCCAGTACCCCATAATAAAGCCATGATACCAGGCCAAAGCCCAGCCCGCCAACAAGGCTAATGCACAGGCCTGTAACAAAAGCCTTTCCAAACTTAATATTGCCACCAAGGTGTTTATTACGGTAAGATAGTATACCAAAAAATACTGACAGGCAGGCCAGTACCATTGATACATAACCTAATACCTCGCCAGCTTCCATTTGCTCACTACTAAACCCCATAGCTACCAGTGGGCCAATGGTTATTACTGATATGACGCCAGCCAGTATTGCGCCATATACTAAAGCTATTTTTCGCATAGTTGTTATGGTTGTTAGTTATGGCTACAAATAAGCATTGCAGGCACCAAAAAACCTTCACCCAAAAGTACCAATTGTTGTAGGTAGTACCTTAGTACCAGTTCAATCAGGCACTGGGCAATACACCTATAGCTTTGGCCTTGCTTACTGCCTGCGTGCGGCGCTTTACACCAAGCTTCACAAAAATATTGGCAGTATGTGTTTTTATAGTGTTTAATGATACATGCAGGCGGTCGGCAATTTCCTGGTTGCTACAGCCTTCGGCAATTAAGGTCAATACCTCATGCTCGCGCTTACTCAGGCTGCCTGCCTGTACTCCCTTGGGTTCATTTACTTTTGGCTTACCCCCATTACCTGCCTCATCAACTGCACCTGCCCTGCCAGCCAACTTATTTGCCAAAAAAGCCCCCAGGGCTAAAAACAATACGGCTACAATGCCCAGATAAAATTCAATTGTGATTATCTGCGAGAAATAGTAATATTCAATTACCTTAAACATGAACAAGGCGGCTATTAACGCCAAGCCATATTTTAAAATGGTCTTGCCCATAGCATGCATCGGTTCTGGGGCAGTATTGCCCTGCTACATATTTGAAATATAGCTGATTCAATACAAAACCAATGGCCCAACCCAATAAAAAACAGTCAGCAGCTAAGCGGGTACGCCCGCAAGACAAAGGCCGCCTGAAGTACAGCTGGCAAGAACAACTGCACGAAATTATTTTTGAAGCTGATACCCCCCTTGGCAAAGGGTTTGACGTGGTGCTGCTCTGGGCCATTTTGATTTCTATTGCTGCTGTAATGCTTGAAAGCGTTAAAGAAATAGAAGCGCAGTTTGGGCAGCTGTTAAAGGTAATTGAGTGGGTAATTACCATTTTTTTTACAATAGAGTACATGGCCCGTGTGGTATCTGTAGGCAGGCCTGCCAGGTATATATTTAGCTTTTATGGGGTAATTGACCTGCTTTCAGTAGTGCCCACCTACCTTACCATTATATTTGCAGGCACACACTACCTACTGGTTATCAGGGCACTGCGCCTACTACGGGTATTTAGAATACTAAAACTGGGGCGTTACCTGGGCGAAGCGCAGTTCATCACTCAATCACTGCATGCCAGCAGGTACAAAATCATTGTTTTTATGGGTTCGGTTATGAGCCTTGTCATTATTGCCGGCACCCTTATGTATATGATTGAAACACCAGAAAGTGGCTTTACCAGCATACCACGCTCAATTTACTGGGCTATAGTTACGCTTACCACAGTAGGCTATGGCGATATTGCCCCGCAAACTGTGCTTGGCCAAACAGTGGCCTCATTTATTATGTTAATGGGGTATGCAATTATTGCCGTGCCCACTGGCATTGTTACGGCAGAAATGACCCGACACAAAGTACGTGAAGGCTTGAATACAAAGGCGTGCCAGCAATGCTCACGCGAAAACCATGACAACGATGCCACCTATTGTAAGTACTGTGGCGAGAAGCTTTAAGTGCAGTTGAGGCTAATCCAGATTTTTTTTCACTAAATGCAAAATAATTGCAGAACAACTGAACTTTTAAGGAGTAGTTTCGTTATTGATAGTAAAACTATTACAACTAAACGTAATGCTTATGAAGGATCTAACGGTCGCGTCAGTAAATAATGAAACGCTTCAAAGCCAAGCAGTGAAGATTGCCGTAGCCAAGGGAGATGGTATTGGGCCCGAAATTATGGAGGCTACCCTTAAAATCTTGACAGCAGCAGGGGCTAAGATTGAAGCAGAATTTATTGACGTAGGCAAAGAGGTCTACTTATCTGGCAACACTTCAGGCATTTCTTCAAATGCCTGGGAAAAAATAAGAAAGTACAAGGTATTATTAAAAGGCCCAATTACAACACCACAGGGCAAAGGTTATAAAAGCCTGAATGTAACCATACGCAAGTCTTTAGGCTTATTTTCTAATGTAAGGCCCGTGCAGGCACTGGCTCCATATATTCAAACTTCGTCTGAAGCCATGAATGTTGTGGTTATTAGAGAAAACGAAGAAGACCTTTACGCAGGCATTGAGCACCAGCAAACTGAAGATGTGGTACAGTGCCTGAAATTAATCACCAGGCCTGGTTGTGAGCGCATAGTGCGCTATGCTTTTGAGTATGCAAAAGCCTATAACCGTAAAAAGGTAACCTGCATGGTAAAAGACAATATCATGAAGCTTACTGATGGCCTGTTGCACAAAGTATTTGATGAAATTGGTGAGGAATACCCTGAAATTCAGAAGGAATCTCAAATTATTGATATAGCTACTGCCCGTTTGGCCACCCGCCCGGAAGATTATGACGTAATCGTTACCTCTAATTTATATGGTGACATTATATCTGATGTAGCAGCAGAGGTTGCCGGTTCTGTAGGTATGGCAGGCAGTGCCAATATAGGTACAGAAACGGCCATGTTTGAAGCCATACACGGCTCAGCGCCAGACATTGCCGGGTTAAATATTGCCAACCCTTCTGGCCTGTTAAACGGTGCCATTATGATGTTGGCACATATTGGGCAGGCCAACGTGGCCGATAAGGTGCGCAATGCCTGGCTCAGCACCATTGAAGATGGTATTCATACCTCTGACATTTACCGTGAGGGCATTAGCAAAAGAAAGGTATCAACTCAAGACTTTGCCCACGAGGTAATTGCCCGTTTGGGCCTCAAGCCTCAGCATTTGGCTGAAAGTACCATGGCCAAAGGTGCCGGGGTAATACAAATACCCCCATACCAACGTGCCAAAACAACCAAACGACTGGTGGGTGTTGATGTATTTCTTGACTGGGCTGACACAACGCCAGATAAGCTGGGCCAGTACATTGACTCGCTCGATTTGTTTGGCCTTAAGCTGAAAATGATTACCAACAGAGGGGTTAAAGTATACCCTGATGGGCTTCCGGAAACCTTCTGCACTGACCACTGGCGCTGCCGGTTTATTGCTGAAGGCACTACCAAGCAAAACGATACCTACATTTATGACGATGTAGATTATGAGAAAGTCATTGCCCTGTTATCAAAGCTGCATGCTAAAGGCTTTGATGTAATTAAAACCGAAAACCTGTATGAGTTTAACGGTAACAGAGGCTTCTCGCTTGGTCAGGGAGAATAGAAAACAGTTTGACTTCATATTGATTGTTATAGACCCATAGTTATAGTCTGATACATAGGCTATTGTAGTTTAGTGTTGCGTGTATGCAGTTTAAAGCCAGGCGCCCGTTGTTGGGGCCTGGTTTTTTTTGTTTTTAAACCCTCGTGCTATGTTTTTTATGGGGCAGTCATGAATTCAACACAGACTTTTATATTATTACAACCATATAAACAGCAATACTAGCAACCAAAACCAATTAACTATGCTTAGCCCTACTACCAGCACCAAAGGTGGTTACCAAACTATATTAACGGTGCTAACCGTGTGTATCATAGCCATTTTTACCAGCTGCGGCAGCCCTCACCCCAAGGCCGACCTGGTGATATACAACGCCAATATCCATACCCTCAATGCACAACAGCCTAATGCCAGCGCAGTAGCAGTTACGGCCGGTAAAATTGTATATGTAGGCAACAATGCCGAAGCCAAACT
>CAZXTW010000265.1:0-7896 GCA_964643525.1 uncultured Roseivirgaceae bacterium | reverse complement strand
CTGGCCATATCATATGGTATTGTTAAGGAGCACCATGGTAAAATACTGGTAGATTCAGTAGAAGGTGAAGGTGCTACTTTTACAATTGTGTTACCCACCATGCAGCAACAAACTACTCAGGAAACTCAGCCCAGGCACAAAGCCAGGGTGAATTGACTTAAATTAGCAAAAATTAAAACCACTAACCCAAAGCCAATGGCAGCCATACAAACAGAAATTGAGGGGCACGTACTGAAAATAGCCCTAAACCGCCCTGATAAAATGAATGCTTTTACTGTTGCCATGCTTGAAGAGCTGGCGGCTGCCTATACCCAACTTGAAGATACACCCAGCCTGCGTTGCGCTGTTTTGTATGCTCATGGCGATCATTTTACCGGCGGCCTTGACCTGGCACAAGTGGCTGGCCATTTGAAAGACAAGCAGAGCGGCCTGTTTGGCCCTGGCCAGGTAGACCCTGTGCAGCTGCACGGCCGCAAGCGCACCAAACCAGTTGTAATTGCCGTGCACGGCTATTGCCTTACCATAGGTATAGAGTTGCTACTGGCCGCTGATATTGCCATAGCCGCACCCAATACCAAATTTGGCCAGATTGAAATTAAGCGGGGCATTTTTCCTTTTGGTGGGGCTACCATACGCATGCAGCAACGCTGCGGCTGGGGTAATGCCATGCGCTACCTGCTTACCGGCGATCTTTTTGATGGCCAAGAGGCGTTGCGCATAGGTATGGTGCAGGAGTTGCATGAACAACCTGCTTTAAGGGCCTTTGAGCTGGCACAAACTATTGCCAGCCAGGCCCCATTAGGCGTGCAGGCCACCCTGGTAAGTGCTTATACCACCATACATGACGGAGAGCAGGCCGCTGCCGACCAGTTGTACCCTACCATTTATAAATTAATGGCTACTGACGATGCTAAGGAAGGCGTGCAGTCATTTGTAGAGCGCCGTCAAGCCAACTTTAAAGGAAAGTAATATGGAAGAAGCCTGGTACCTGCCCCTTACCGTACTGCCTGGCGTAGGGCTGCTGCTGGTCTCAACAGCCAGCCTGCAGGCTGCTTTGAGCAACGAACTATCGCAGTTAATTGCCCAAAACTCACCCAAGATGGAAATGATTATTCTATTAAAGATTACCCAGCTAGACCTGATTAACCGGGCCATGGTAGGCTTTTATATTGGAGCAGCCACTTTCATATTATCGTCTATAATATTTGGGGCAGGTACTTTGGTAGAAGACTTCCGTAATGACTTACTGAACCTGTTCATTGGCATTGGGGTGTTGGCTATTTTCGTATCATTAATACTGCTCTCTATTTTTGCCTTGCGGGCAGTAAAAATTAAAAAGAAGCAGTTTTTAATAGCCATAGAGCGCACTGACAAGAACAACCAACCCAATTAATGGTTATGAGCGACTTGAATAAAATCGTTTCTGCTCAGTTTTCGCATGCGGCTACCATTGTGCCGGTGGCTGATGTGGCTCAATCGGCCGCTTTTTATCGTGATAAACTGGGCTTTAGCATAGAGTTTACGTGGCAACAGCCGCCTACCTATGCTGTGCTGCGAGGGGGCGAGCAGGTAAGCCTGCACCTGTCGCAAAGTGACCAAAACCAGCAGGGGCCAGGTAAAGGGGTAGCTGTATATGTTTTTGTGCATGACCCCGACCAGCTGTATGCCCAGTACAAGCTGGCCGGGGCACCTATCACTACCCCAATAGGCAATAGGGATTACCATATGCGGGACTTTGATGTGACTGACCCCGATGGAAATGTGCTGTGTTTTGGGTGTGGTACAGACCATGACTAATGCCCTGCCTCATGAGCCCATATTGGCAAAATTGTGGTAACTGCTATATTTGCCCTGATACCCAACACATCATAAACTCTGTTTTTTACTATGCAACAGCTTAAACCGTATTATAACTTGAGGCAGTTGATTGCATTTTTTTATCTTCTCATCAGCCTTGGTGCTGCCAGCTGTAGCAGCGACACAGCTGAATATAGCTTTGGCGTATATGAGAATGTGTTTGTACTGTACGATACCGCCAACCCTACCCTACCCCAGGTTGGTGATGTTGGCTTCTACCGTTTCAAGCAATCAGCATTTTTAAAGCATGTATTTACCCCTTACCAACAGACAGATACTACAATTGCCGATACGGTATGGGCCAGTCGGTTTACTCAAAAGCAACGGGCTTTGTATTTCTTAGGACATTATATGTTTGTTGACAGTGCTGATGTACGGAATACCATCATGACCAACCGGCAATATTATTTGCCTCCGCTAATTAACGCTTGTCTGTTGGTTAATGATACAGCACTGGCCAGCCAACTAATAGAAGTGCAGGAGTTGCACAATGAGCTGCTTTCAAGAATAAAACTTGCCAAAGAGGGTAAAATTAGCAGTCGGTTTTTATGGCGTAACCCGGCTATGGATACCTTGGTGAGCACCATAGGTCAATTGAAAGGCCAGTCAGTCGCCTTATTAAAACAGTTTGTGCTCAACAACCATACTGAGCTGATGACTAACCAAAATGGGCAGGCCTTTGATTTGCAGTTTACTGGTACAGCCACAAGTACCTACCCTAATGGTAAACCCAAAGAGGCCCTTGAAGTAGTGAACGGGGTGTTGAACGGAGCCTATATCAGGTACTATGTCAACGAAGCAACAGCGCTGCGCTACCACTATAATAACGGCCAGGCTGATGGCCTGCAACAGTATTATTACCGCAGTGGTGTAATAAAAAGTGAAACATTAATTGATGCTAGCCAGGGTACCAAACAGGTTAAAAAGTACCACCCAAACGGTACCCTGCAATTTAAGTATGTGCTGTACAGAAATGGCCTTATTGATGGTAAGTGGCAATCATACTACCCCAATGGGCAGTTGAAAGCACACAAGCAATTTAAAGATGGTAATCAGACAGGTACAACATGGCATTACTGGCCCAATGGGCAACAGGCCCTGGAAGTACGCCACAACAACAGTGGACAACAGAGCTTTGCTAATGCCTGGAATTATGAGGGTACGCAGACCCTAACTAATGGAGTTGGTAAGTTTACCCGTACCATGGTGAACACCCATGGGCAAGTAGACAGTGCGGTGTTTATGGTCAAAAACTTCAGGTACCATGGCAAAGCCACTACTTACCGATATGACAGCACCGTAAAATCAATTGAAGTATACAGAAACGGAGAACGTGATGGTATTTCGCGTTATTTTGCTGCCAACGGGGTGTTGCGGCAGCGGGTAATCTATGATGAGAACAGAGCTGAAGAAACAAGTGATTACCCTGATTTAATAAACCCCAAAGTCATTACTGAAATTGTACTTGTTACGCCAGATTCACTGCTTATTGACCAGGGGTTGCTGGCAGAAGAGCTACCTCAAATAACCAATACACAACAGGTAATTGATTCACTGATGCCTGAAAATGTTTACCGCTATGCCTGTGACGTGGGCGATGCTTACAGCTTTGCTACCATAAAGGTTTGCCTCAATCAACTAGGCCAGGTGCAACATGCTAATGTGTTGGCAAAAACCAACCTGTTAGGTTCAGCGTCTAACAAGGTAACAGCTGCTGCAAAGCAATTGCTGTTTACCAAATCAACTGGTAACGAACAGCCAGTTGATGTTTGCCTGGTGGTAGAGTTCAGGTTTTACATAGAAGAAGATATGACTGATAAGGCTACGGCTACTGACAACAAAGCCCTTACCAAATCAGTAGATTAAGCATAACTACAGCCAAAAACGTTACCTGCATGATACTTGATGAATTAGTTCCTAACCATGATTTTGAGATTGAACCCGCCTCGCAGGGGCAACGGTTAGCCCACTTTGTTATTGATGGTGTGGTGTTGTTTGCCATCCATTTATTTTTCAACCTTTTTCTGTTCAGGGCTTTTTTAGGGGTGGGGCTTCCTTTATCAAATCTGTTCATTCTATTAGTTTACCTGTTTTTACTTTCGTTCAGTTACTACTTTTTAACTGAGGCACTATTTGGTAAAACAGTGGGTAAAATGGTAAACCGAACCAAGGTAGTAGGGCCCGATGGTTTTACTGCCCCAACACGGCAGTTGTTTGTTAGAACATTATGCCGCTACATACCGGCAGACCCGTTTACTTTTTTAGGCAACAACAAACAGGGGTTGCACGACAGGCTATCTGACACACTTGTGGTAAAAGATAATTATAAATAATTGGCGCCTGCCTTATAACTAATATCTATGGTATGCACGTGCAGCCTATAATTGACTCATTCAAAAAGATGTTGCCGTTGGGCGCGGCTGAGCGTACTGAGCTGGAGGCCAGGGCTGTGATGAAAAGCTTAAAACGCAGGCAATACCTGCTGGCACAAGGTGATGTTTGTAAGCATTATAATTTTGTGGTATCAGGCTGCTTTAAAATGTATAAAAGTGATGAGGCTGCCAAAGAACATAATTTGATGTTTGCCTGTGAAAATGACTGGGTAATGGATATAGGCAGCTTTTACTCAGAAAAGCCAAGCCAGTTATATATTGAAGCCATTGAACCATCTGCCATAATTCAAATCTACAAGCCCGACCTGCTCCATTTGTTCACACACTACCCCAAATTTGATCGAAACTTTAGAGTAATTATAGAAGAGAAGTTTATTGAACTGCAACAGCGTTTATTGCAAACCATTAGTACTACTGCTGAAGAGCGGTATCTGGCATTTTTAAAACAATACCCACATTTACTCAACCGGTTGCCCAACACACAAATCGCCTCTTACATAGGCATAACCCCTGAATTTTTAAGCCGCATACGCAGCCAGATGAATAAAAGGGGGTAGCCACCCTTAAACTGGTTTAAGGGTATTTCTTAAATTAGGTCAACGGTAGGTCTGCTTGCAATAGGCCAACTTTGTGGTATTCAAACTGAAAAACATATGAAAACCCTTTCACTGTCTGGGCAGGTTCTGGTGCTTTTAGCATTGTTTGGCTGCTCTGGCAATCAACCCCAAACCACAAAGCCTATGCCTGCTCAAGATTCAATCGCTGTTAAAGGAGTTTTACTACAATACCGTGATGCGCTAAACTCCTCAAATGTGCAACAGGTACTTAATTTGTACACAAACAATGGTGTTTTTATGCCTTCAGGGGCTCCTACAGCTATTGGCATAAAGGAGGTACAGGCAGCCTATGAATTTGTGTTTAGTAGTATTCAACTCAACATTGAATTCTATATTGACGAAATAGAGGTGGCAGGTAGTTATGCATTTGCGCGTACTACCTCAAGGGGCACTACACTGGTACACGCCACAAACGTAACAGTACCAGAAGAAAACAGAGAGTTGTTCGTGCTGAAAAAAGAACCTACAGGGTGGAAAATAGACCGGTACATGTTTAATAAAATGAAATAACCGCCATGAAAGCCGCATTGACACTACGGGCTGGAGGCCCGGAAGTAATTCAAGTACGTGACGTACCATTACCAACCCCCACAACTGGCTGGGTATTAATTCAAGTCAAAGCCTTTGGGTTAAACCGTTCAGAGTTATTTACCCGCCGTGGTGACTCACCAGGGGTGCAGTTTCCGCGTATACAAGGCATTGAATGTGTGGGCGTTGTAGCCAATGACCCTTCAGGGCAATTGGCTACAGGGCAGCAAGTGGCAGCACTAATGGGGGGAATGGGCCGAGATTTTGATGGGGGCTATGCTGAGTATGCATTGGTGCCCACCAGTATAGTATTTCCGTTCAAAAGCACTTTACCGTGGTCTACACTCGGGGCCATTCCAGAAATGTTCCAAACGGTATCTGGGTCATTGCATCAGGCCCTTGAGGTGCAACCCAAAGAGGTATTGTTGATTAGAGGAGGTACTTCTTCTATAGGTTTATTGGCCTGCCAGTTAGCAAAAACGTTGGGTATTAGAGTAATAGCCACAACTCGAAACCCACAGCGAGAGCAATTTTTGCTTGATAACGGTGCTGATGAGGTGTTGATAGATGATGGCCACATTGCACCTAAGTTACAACAACGCATACCTCAAGGTGTACATAAGGTGCTGGAACTTATAGGTACCACTACATTAAAAGATTCTTTGCAATGCATAGGCACAAGAGGCATTGTCTGTATGACAGGCATACTGGGCAATTCATGGACTATGGATAGTTTTACACCTATGGGTGATATCCCCTCTACTGGCAGGCTTACAGTTTACATGGGTGATGCCGGCAATATTGATGCTAACCAGTTACAACAGTTTATTGATGCCATAGAAAATAACCAGGTGCGCCTTAATATTGACTCAGTATTTAGGCTTGACCAAATTGTACAGGCACATGAATACATGGAAGCCAACAGAGCCAAAGGTAAGGTGGTAGTGGCACTGAGTTAGTTCATTGTAATAATTAACTATTAAATATGATTAAGTAATGCAATTTTCTGTTCATGTAAGAAAGCAATAACTCATAAACAATAGTAAATGCCGTAGTAGCTGCCTACGGCATTTTTTATGGGTTGTATGGTCATTCACCGTGTAAATTATTAAAACTGAAGGCATGTCGAGTGGGCCACTGCTTATAGTTACATGTGTATATATTTTACCTAACTCATACATTTTTACTGGCAGTTAAGGGCTTTGGCAAGCCAACTTACTAAAGTGTTAAACCAGTGTGAAGTCAGTTTTTTACCCAGTCACAATTCTGGTACATTTGTATTGTTATTACAGTGAAGGCACAATTAAAAATTCTACCACACACTAAATATGAAGTCTGTAATTCCTTTGGCTGTGCAGGAAACTTACGTTAAGCATTTTGGAGACAGCGATTGGCCTATTGTACTTAAAAAAGCAGGTTTAAGCAGCAATACAAAGTATTTTGCCCACCGTGATACGCCCGATAGTGAGGTGGTGGCATTGCTACAGGCTATTATGAAGCATAAGGGGCTTACTATGGTCCAACTGTCTGATGTGTTTGGTGATTACTGGGTAAATGACTTTACTACACGTCATTACTTTGCGTTTCATCAAAGGGCTGAATCAGCCAGGCAGTTTTTGCTGAATATGAATACTGTACATGACAAGATAGGCTCTAAAGTAGCAGGCTCAAAACCACCAAGGTTTACGTTTGAAGAGCTGGCCAACGGCAATTTAAGAATGGGTTATGACTCTGAACGCGACCTGATTGATTTGGTTGTGGGGCTGGTAAAAGGGGTAGGTAAGCGTTTTAATGAGTCTATTACCGTTACAAAAATTAATAACAGGTTGTTAGAACTGAAGTTTGATGAGTGAACTAAATTCCAATTGCCCTAAACAATTGTCAACTATATTAAATTATTCTTAAAGTTTATGTTGTAAAAAAGAACAAAGCCACACTGTAAACATGTATACCTAAATAATATAAGTGGCAAAAAACACAGGGCGGAAATGCGAGTATCCGAACAAAAGATATTTCCTCCTAACAAAAATACTGATCGATTGCTTTACGCAACAACCGGCCTGATGCATTGGGCCGGTTGTTTTGTTTTATGGCCATCAGCTTTAAATAGGGCTACGCGGCCAACCTTAAACCCCAGCAGGCTTAGGCACGTTGCACCATGCCCTTCTAAAAGTACAAAAGGGGCCTTGAGCGGAGGATGAGCGGACCAATAGCGGACCTACGCCGAACCTACATTTTTCAAAATTTCACCCCAAATCTTAGTTCTGTACAATTACCCCACTCCCACACAGCAGCATACAAAACTTAAAAATAGCTATAAGCTCATCAGTACTTTGTGACGCTTAGAGTGCTGTTAGCTTTAACAACACTTTTGTGAAGTGGTTGGGGTGGGTAAGGCTTGCGGGCCATTTGGAAGCCTTACCCGGATGGTCCGAAAGCCTTATTCTGAAGTACTCCCCATCATGTAGACAGGTTTAGTTACTATTTAAGTTAGATTTAAA
>CAZXTW010000264.1:0-7901 GCA_964643525.1 uncultured Roseivirgaceae bacterium | reverse complement strand
AAACAGTGAGGCTATGAAAGTAAAAAGAGATATACACCTATTATTATTGCTCATTTGCTATACCGTAGTACTATCTGGTTTTACATCAAATAGAAACGATGTATTTAACATACACACCAACAACTCATTTGGCCGTGGCGAACGGTTAGAATTCCGGGCTCACCTGGGATTCATTAATGCTGCAGAAGCAGTGATGGAGATAGATGAAAACCTACATACCGTCAGTGGAAGGCCTTGTTACAAAGTTGATATCCGGGCAAAAACCAATAGCTTTTTTGATCTTGTCATGCGTGTAAGAGACAATTGGGGGTCATACATTGATACAACTGCCATTATACCCATGCAAGCTTACAGGTATATTGAAGAAGGTAAGTATAGAAAATATGAAACCATAGACTTTAATCACTCAAAACAATCAGCCATAGTGAATGACTTTGATAAAAAAACAAAGGAACTCACAACGAAAACACCCTTCAACCTACCACCTGAAATACAGGACATGGTTAGTGGGTATTACTATTTTAGAACAATTAATTTTGACACCCTCAACTACAACGATACCATAATCGTCAATACTTTTTTTGACAAAGAGGTATACAACTTTCGCGTCAAGTATTTAGGCCGTGAAAGGCTTAAAACAAAGTTTGGCAAAATTCAATCTATCGTACTTTCGCCAATCATGCATAAAAACAAAATCTTTGACGGCGAAAACTCAGTTAAGATCTGGCTTTCAGCAGATGATAACAAAATCCCTTTAAAATGTAAAGCCTCAATGTTTGTTGGGGCCTTAGAACTTGACCTGAAAAAATACGCTTCCTTAAAATATCCATTAAACTTTGAAAAGTGACCTCCAATCAATTGCATAAAAACCATACTTACCACCAATTTATCAATTCTTAGAATCTTTATAATACTACGGAAATACCACTTATCAATTTACTATTAGTCTTTTTCTTTATACTTTTGAGCACATACCATATGTGTTATGCTAAATCGGTTATTAACAATATCCGTTATCATTTTTTTACAATTACCTATGAGCGCACAAGCTCAACGTATTGTAATCAACATTGTATTTGAAAACCTTCAACCATCGCATAACCAAGCCTACATTTACCAGGCATATGGCCCTTGGTTTGATTTATTAGATTCAATTGAAATACAGAATAATTCCATCTCACTTCAGCTGGAAGCATCAACTACCCGCTCTGTTTATAAAGTCTCTACTGATAAAAATCACGAATGGCCATTCATTGTTGGCAATAAGGGCTATTCAATCTCAATAAATCATCAAACCCAAGTTGTGAATTACCAAAACACAACTGAAAGCCAAGCCTACCAGCAATACCTAGACATCAATGAGGCCATTGTAGCTTCGAAACAATTATTTGATCAGGCCCGGCAAAAAGTAAAAAATCGCAATACTTCGGCCTATCAACGTGCATTACAAAAAATGTTGCGTGGGTTTGACTCACTCAACAACGTCCGCAATACGCAATTAATACAGTTAGCAGCAGCCTATCCCAATACCTACGCCAGTAAACTAGCAGGCACACTGGCTTATACCGAAAGTATTACAGCATACAACTATTTCAAAAGGGCAGAGTTTACTGATGCTGAGCTACTCACCAGTAATATTCTTTACACCAAAACGCTGCTCTATTTTGAGCACTTTGTATCAAGAAGAATAAATGATTGGCTCAAAAATGCATATACTCTTCTGGGTAAGGCAGGCTCACGCACACCAGCAAAAGAAATTGTATATGCCAGCATTATTGAGCTTTTTGCTACTTCAGCTCCTAGCCATGCTGATATGTTTGCCAAAGCATACACCAATGAATTTGAAGGCTCTACGCGCTATAACTCAGTTTTGGCACCTATGCCCCCTGGCCCGCCACAAATCGGTGAACCTGCTCCTGATATTGAACTAACCTCACCTGAAGGTAAAACTATAAAGCTATCGGCCTTGAAAGGGCAATTTGTTTTGATTGACTTTTGGGCCTCATGGTGCCGCCCGTGCCGGGTTGAAAGCCCAAACCTGGTAAGTACCTACAATGCTTACAAAAACAAAGGCTTTACCATTTTCAGTGTATCTTTAGACTCTAAAAGAGAGGCCTGGTTAAAGGCCATCAAAAAAGACAACTTAACCTGGCATCACGTATCAGACCTTCAGGGCTGGAGCAGCGCCGGCGCATTAGCTTACCAGGTGAGGGCAATACCGGCTACATTCCTGGTCAATAAAGAAGGAATAATCATTGCAAAAAACCTGAGAGGTAGTACGCTTAAGAAAGAACTAGAAAAGCATTTAAAATAATAATAGCACTTAAATCAAACGGCCATGACCAACAAGCAAAAATATAAGGTGCTTGTAGTAGATGATGAACCAGACATTGTGGAGTTGCTAAAGTATAACCTCAAAAAAGAGGATTACGAAGTAAAAACAGCACTTAATGGCATGAAGGGTGTTGAGATAGCAAAGAAGTTTATCCCTGACCTGATATTGCTAGACATCATGATGCCAAAACAAGATGGAGTTGAAACCTGTAGGCAGCTAAGGGAACTACCCGACCTCAACAACACCTATATTGTATTCTTAACAGCTCGTGCTGAAGAATACTCTGAGGTAGCAGCTTTCGAGAGTGGCGCTGATGACTACATACTTAAACCCATTAAGCCCAGGGCATTGATGAGCCGCATCACTGCACTATTCAGAAGAGACGCCAAAAAGAAAAAAGACGATAACAAAATCAACATTGGTGGCCTATCCATTGACAGAACGTCCTACACAGTTATGGTAGGTGATAAGCCGGTAACTTTACCAAAAAAGGAGTTTGAACTACTCTATTTCTTGGCCCAGAGCCCCAATAAGGTGTTTAATCGAGACGACCTGCTGCAGAACATCTGGGGGTCTGATGTTTATGTACTTTCAAGAACAGTTGACGTACACATCAGAAAAGTACGCGAAAAAATTGGCGAAGGCTACATTACTACTGTCAAAGGAGTAGGCTACAAGTTTAACGGCAACTTAGAATAATAGTATAACCATAACCACTCTTTCGGTTATGGCATTCAAACAAGGCTATGGTTATTAACTCACGTGCAGCTGCACTATTGTTGGCTGCAAGTATTAGTGTTTTAACAACGCTTTTTTTACTCCTGGTGCCTGGCGTACCTGTAGCGGCTCTGTACGTAACCCCATTCATTTCTTTTTCATCTGCCTACATCCTCATTTACCTTGTGCTTGAATCGCTCATCTTTAAAGAGATCAACAACATTTACAGTGCATTAGAAAAAATCAGGCAGGAAGATTTCTCCTTCATTCAACAAGAAAAAAGCAATCACCTCAATCCGCTCAAGCGCATTAATCAGGAAATTTTTGCGGTGGCAGAACTAAAACAACGTGAAATCGATGAATTAAAAAATCTGGCTACTTACCGCAGAGAATTCATTGCTGACATTTCACATGAATTAAAAACCCCCATATTCGCGGCCCAGGGATTTATCCATACCCTGCTTGACGGAGCAATGGAAGACAAATCTGTTCGACTAAAGTTCTTAAAGAAGGCCGCCAAAAGCCTTGATGGACTAGACATATTGGTTCAAGACTTGCTGGCGCTTTCGCAAATAGAGTCTGGTGCTATTAAGCTTCATTTTGAAGAAATAGCCTTACATGAAATGGCTTACGAAGTAATAGAACAGTTTGAAGAAAAGGCATCAAAGAAAAACATCTCCATAACCTTTAAAGAACAAAGCTACGATTTCATCATTCTGGCAGATGCCAAGCTCATCCATCAAGTACTGGTTAACCTCATTTCAAATGCAGTAAAATACACAAAAAGTGATGGGCACGTACAAATCCACTTTGAAGATGCTGGCCATGAAGTAAACATACTGGTTAAAGATACCGGCAAGGGCATTCCTGATGAAGATGTTAAAAGGGTATTTGAAAGGTTTTATCGTGTTGATAAAAGTCGCTCTAAACTCAAAGACAAAGGGGGCACAGGCCTGGGGCTGGCCATTGTAAAACACATTATAGAAGCCCACAACTCAAAAGTAATCGTAACCACTAAAGTTGGTGAGGGGTCTACATTCAGCTTTAAACTACCCAAAGCAGCAACACTTAAAAACCAGAACATTGGCAGCGCCACCCACTTTGCCTAGGGTTTAATTCTTACTCGCTTAAAATGAAAAACAACTTTAAAGATTGGATCTTATATGAAGATGATCACCTGCTGGTTGTAAACAAGCCACCGCTATTATCATCATTGACTGACAGAAACGACGACTATAACCTACTGGCCATAGCCAAAGACTATTGCCCCGATGCCCAGCTTGCCCACCGGTTGGATAAAGAAACCTCAGGGGCACTCATCATTGCCAAAACACCTCCCACCTATAAAATGCTTAGTGAGCAGTTTGAGCGCAGACAAATAAAAAAAACCTACCACGCCGTAAGCAACGGCCTGCATAGCTTTAACCAATTGACCGAAAAGGCACCAATCTTGCCCACCGGTCAAGGCACAGCAAAAATAGATCTAAGAAAAGGTAAACCCTCGCAAACTATATTCAATACAATAGATGCTTACAAAGCCAACACATTAATTGCCTGCCAGCCAATAACCGGGCGTCTGCACCAAATTAGGGTACACCTGGCGCTCAACAAAGCCCCCATCTGCAATGACGGCACCTACCATGGCAAGCCAATTTACCTATCCGAAATTAAAAAACGGTTTAACCTAAAACGTGATACTGACGAGCAACCTTTAATAAAAAGAATGGCCCTGCACGCACAAAAAATAGTATTCAATGCCCCAGGCCAGTTACAACTTACGGTAGAGGCCCCTTACCCCAAAGACTTTCAGGTGCTCATAAAACAACTTGATAAAAACAGGTATTAAACAGCTCCTTACTAAAATAAATTGCAGATTTGCATTTCAAAAAGGATAAATCTATCTTTGTGATCCTTTTTGAGAAAGGGACTTATACGTGCAATTGTAAAGTAATATTAAGGCGTGGATACAATAAGTTATAAGACGCAGGCGGCAAACAAAGCTACCATTGAAAAAAAATGGTATGTGATTGATGCCGAAGCTGTAGTACTAGGAAGGTTGGCCAGTCAGGTAGCTAAGGTTATTCGTGGTAAGCATAAACCTTCTTACACACCACATGCTGACTGCGGCGATCACGTAATTGTGATCAACGCCAGTAAAGTAAAGCTTACTGGCAACAAGTGGGACAAAAAATACTACCTGCGCCACACAGGGTTTCCTGGTGGCCAGCGTACATTACTTGCCAAGCAGGTAAGAGATGCCCACCCCAATAGAGTTGTTGAACATGCTGTAAAAGGCATGTTGCCTAAAAACAGATTAGGCAGGCAGTTGTTCAGAAACTTACACGTTTTCGAAGGTAGCGAGCACAACCATGAAGCGCAGCAACCTGAGGTATTAACATTTAAAAGCTAATTGATGGAAGTGGTTAACACTATAGGAAGAAGAAAAACCTCAGTAGCCAGAATTTACGTGAAGCCTGGCAACGGAACAATTTCTATTAACAAAAGAGAGTTCCAAGATTATTTCCCTTCTGACATCTTGCAACTAATCGTAAAGCAGCCCCTTGATGTTGTAAGCAGCGATGGGCAGTACGACATTAGTGTAAATGTTAAAGGTGGCGGTTTGAAAGGACAGGCAGAAGCTATTCGCTTGGCCATTTCTCGCGCTTTGTCTCAAATCGACCAGGAAAACAGACCTCCGCTTAAGAAAGAAGGTTTCTTAAGAAGAGATCCTAGAATGGTAGAACGTAAGAAATACGGACGCAGAAAAGCACGTAGAAGATTCCAGTTCAGCAAGCGTTAATTCACGACAACTCTCAAAATTGAATGGCAAATTTAGAATATAAAGACTTACTGGATGCCGGCGTACACTTTGGCCACCTGACTCGTAAGTGGGATCCCAGAATGGCCCCTTACATTTTCATGGAGCGCAACGGCATTCACATTATAGATTTAAACAAGACTCTTGCCAGTCTTGACGAAGCCTGCGAGGCTGCCCGCAACATTGTAAGGTCAGGCAGAAAAATCATGTACGTAGCCACTAAGAAACAAGCCAAAGAAATTGTTTCGCAGCACGCTGCATCATTAAAAATGCCTTACGTTACTGAGCGTTGGTTAGGTGGTATGCTTACCAACTTCGCCACCATCAGAAAGTCACTCAAAAAGCTCTCATCAATTGAAAAGCTGATGAAAGACGAGGCCTACCAAAACATGGCCAAGAGAGAACGCCTGATGGTATCACGCGAAAAAGCTAAGCTGCAAAAATTATTGGGTGGTATTACTGAGCTTACTCGACTGCCCGCTGCCTTGTTTATCGTAGATATCAAGCGTGAACACATTGCAGTGTCAGAAGCAAGAAAGCTTAACATACCTGTATTTGCATTGGTTGATACCAACTCGAATCCTAACCTGGCCGATCACCCAATCCCAGGTAATGACGATGCTTTCAAATCAATCAACATCATCGTAAAAACGTTTAGTGAAGCCATTGAGCAAGGGCTGAGCGAGCGTAAAAAAGACAAAGACGATGCGAAGTTGAAAGAAGAAGAAGCCAAGAAAAGAGAGGTTGACCAAGAAACTGCAACTACCGAGTAATTTCAAATTGAAATTCTATCTTTGAACCATAAAATTGAACATTGCATCTCTTGATCAATGTTCAATTTTTTTTGTGATAAACCTACAAACTACAAATAGTAAAAAAAATGGCTATTACAGCAAAAGATGTGAACAAGTTGCGGCAAATGACCGGCGCAGGTATGATGGACTGCAAAAAAGCCCTGACTGAGGCTAACGGTGATTTTGATGCTGCCATTGACATTCTACGTAAAAAGGGCCAAAAGGTAAGCGACAAACGCTCTGACCGCGAAACCAACGAAGGTTCAGTATTTATCAAAACCAATGCTGATAACACTGAGGCCACCCTGATTGCCATTGGGTGCGAAACTGACTTTGTTGCCAAAAACGATGCTTTCCTTGAGTTAGGCAACACCGTTTTAGATATTGCATTCGATCAAAAACCTGAAACAATTGACGCCCTGAAGCAGCTTAGCGCTGGCGACTTAACAGTAGGCGAGAAAATAATTGAATTGGTGGGTAAAATCGGCGAAAAGCTGGAGGTAATTGCCTACGAAAATGTAACTGGCGAAGCCATCGTACCTTATACCCACGCTGGTGGTAAACTGGGTGTTTTGGTTAACCTGCAGGGGGCCAACGGTGCTGATGTTGAAGCTGCTGGTAAAGACGTAGCCATGCAAATTGCTGCTATGAACCCCATTGCTGTAAATGAAAGCGAAGTACCTGAAGATGTAAAGGCTCGCGAACTGGAAATTGGCAAAGAGCAAGCCCGTGCTGAAGGTAAGCCTGAAGCCATGCTTGAAAAAATAGCAATGGGTAAGCTTAACAAGTTTTACAAAGAAACCACCCTGCTAAAGCAGGCTTTTGTAAAAGACCCCAAGAAAAGCGTAGCCCAATACCTTGATGGTGTTGAAAAAGGCCTGACCGTATCTAGCTTTAAGCGCATTAAAATAGGCTAAGCACCTATCTGCACTATATATAATTAATTGAGCCTGAAGCTTACTGCTTCAGGCTTTTTTAATGCCTTTTCATATATGAATCGTCAATCAATAGTAGCTATACACTTTAACTCTATAGCTATTGGGGTTGGCAGCTTATTCACCTCTACTGTGGTGCGGCAGGGCTGGTTATCTTTAAAATATTCTGCATAAATAGCATTGTAAGTTTTAAAATCATCATCCATATTGGTTAAAAACACAGTTACATCAACCAACTTTGACCAATCAGAGCCGCAATCCTCAAGTATATACCGTACATTATTAAATACGGCATGGCACTG
>CAZXTW010000263.1:0-7909 GCA_964643525.1 uncultured Roseivirgaceae bacterium | reverse complement strand
AGGTTTGTGGGGTTACCCGCCAGCATAGCTAAATATACAACAAAATTATTAAATAGTTTCTCATCAGCTACCTGCTCTAAAAACGTATGGATGTCTTTTTTTAGTTCAGGTGAATTTTGCAAGGCCTCACGCTTGTGAGAATACTTGAGCAGTAGCATTGGGGCAACCATTTCTTGCAGTGCGCCAAACATTTGCCTCACCTCATTGGCCGTTATCTGGTTCATATCAACCAGTACGTAGTCGCTTGTAGGGATGTACTTTTTATATGCCTCTGGCAGGGGCTGGCTGCTAAACAGTGCTTCCCAGGTTGGTACCTTCCACCTGCCCTGGCCGTGGTAAAATACTACGGGCAATACAAAAGGCAACTGAAAGCGTGGTCTTGGCCTTTCCAGCTGTTTGTACTGCCTTTTGTACAGCAGGTACTGGGCCAGACTATAAGACAACAGTTAGTCAATGGCTTTTTGGTGGTGTTGAAGTTGATGCCCAATACGCTACCCCGGTGCTACCCCGGTGCCTATTCTACTTATACATATTTTGGTGTTACTCGTACATAAAATGGCTTCAGTCATACATTAAAATTTATGAAAATGGCCTGGCTGGCTAGACTTGACAGCAATTAACCAATTAAAAAGTCAAGTAAATATGTATGTCAGTAACCTAGTTAAAGCCTGTAGCCATGTTGTTGGTGTTGGTTGACCGGGCCGAGCCACAGGCCCTGCTGGCCCAACTCAAAGGGTACGGCCTGCAGGCCTATGCGGTGCAGCGGGTGCAAGAGTTTGTGCCTGCTGCTATGGGGCCAGAGGTAAGGCTGGTGTTGTATTGCGGCATAGCGCTGCTGGCCCACAAAAAGGCACAAAAGGCCAGGGTGCTGGCCCAGGTGCGGCAGGTGCCGGTGCTGTGGTTTCCTGAACGGATATTGCTGAGCAAGCAAGAGTGGATACAATCATACGAGCTGGGGCTCAGTTTTGTGCCGGGTACGCTGGCCAATTTAGAGGTGCTGCTGGCCAAACTGCGCCAGCTGCTTGATACAGGCAATAACCGGCCTGATGTGCAGCAGCAGCACAGCGCTTTTTTAACGCTGGTGCATGCGTATTTAGAGGCTCACCATTTAGACAGTGATTTTACGATTGAAAAGATGGGGCTTGACCTGGGCATGAGCCGCACCAAGTTTTACAGTAAGGTAAAGGCGGCTGCGGGCCTCTCGCCCAGCCGGCTGGTGATGCGCTTCAGGCTGCAAAAGGCAGAGGCCCTGCTGCTGGCCCAACAGGCCAATGTAACTGAGGTGGCCTACCAAACGGGCTTTTCAAGCGCGGCCTATTTTACCAAGTGTTTTAAAGAGTTTTTTGGCAAGCGCCCCTCTGAGTTGACCCTAAGCTCACCTTAAGTCCACCACAGGCCCACCCTAAGCCCACCCTAAGCTATTGGAACATAATTGATAGGATGTAGAACATAGCTTAAAAAGCAAACAGGCGGTATTGCTTTGTTTTGTGAAGCCAATAAGCAGATCAGTAAATATTATGATGGTTGAAATTTTGGAAGCATTTAAAAATAAAATTAAGGCCTTTGTTAAGAAGGAGGGTGGGCAGCCAGTGCCCGTGGCTTACCTGAAGCTGGCCGATGCCCAAAGCCCCCTGGTGGCCGATGCCATTAATGTACTGCTGTTTACAGGCCAGGAAAGGCGCGACCTGCCCACAGAGGGGCACCTGGCCGGGGTAACACCTGGCAACAGGGTGGCCCAGCAAAGGCCCGACTTACGGGTTACGCTAAATGTATTGCTGATTTTTAATTTAAAGCAGTATGAAAATGCCATTCATTGTTATGACCAGGTGCTGGGTGGCTTTTATAATTATGGCACGGTAAGGGTAGGGTTTGGCAGCTTTTATGTGCCGGTGGCGGTAGTGAGCTCGGGCTTTACAGACCACAATGAAATAGAGATTAGAGAAAGCCTGAAGGTGCCCGGGGCGCCGCTGTTGCGTTATGACCTCAATTTTGCCCTGGTTAGCGGCGGTGCCCAGCGCTACCCGGCCATTAAGCAAACCCAGGTAAATGCCTGGCAGGCAGGTGCCCCCGGCGTAAACAACCAGTTTGTGCGGCCAGTGCAGGCGGCTTTTGATAAGATACAGCAAAAGGCGGGGCACTTTTTAAGCCTGCGGCCTGCCACAGTAAGCCAGCAGCCCCAGCTGGTGCAGATTAGCTTTGGCAGTGTGCTGAACGCCTACGGGGCGGCCGAGGCTACCTTGTACCTGCTGAGCCAGGCCGAAGGTGGCGCGCTGTACGCACCGGCCGTTGAGCACCTGCTGCAGGCCCTAAAGCAGGCGCATGAAATTTTAAAACCGCTTGGCCAGCACGATTACCCCACCCGCAAAGCTGGCGTGCAGCAGGCCAGCCAGCAGCGTGCGGCCGCCCTGGTGGCCTACCTGGGCCATATGAAAAAGGCCACCCACTACCAGGGGCTGGTAGGGCAGGTGCTGCAGGGGGTGGCGGCCTTTAACCGGGCAGGGGGTAGCCTTTTTGAATGGCACAATACCAGCCTCAGGGTGGTAAGGGGCCTGAGTGAAGACCAGCAAAAGGGCCGCTGGTGGCAGCTTGAAGGCAGGCTACACGGCCTGGCCCGCACGTATACCCTACAGCTGCAGCAGCTTACAGCCCCCGAGCAGGCAGGCCTGCGCCAGGCCCTGAGCAGCCAGCAGCCCCCCCTTGAGGCGGCACTGGCGCAGGTAACGGCGTTAAGTGATGTGCTTGATGGCCCGGCGGGCCCCACCACACTGGGCTATGAGTTTATTGAAGCTTACCAGGCCGCACTGGCCGCAGTGAATGACGCCGCCACCAGCGGCCAGCCCATTGAGGCTTACCTGCAGGCGGCCCTACGCATGCTATTACAGTATTTTATTGATCATAACTAAACAAACACAAACAATGGAGCAATTTCAAACCCCCGGGGTTTTTGTTCGAGAACAAGATGCTTTTGGCTCAAGCATTGTGGCCAACCAAACGGCAGTGCCCGTTTTTATTGGCTTTACTGAAAGGGCCAATCAAGTTAATGGCCAGGATTTAGGCTATGTAGAAGGGTCAGAGAATGTACACCTGCCCGTGCTGGTGCGCAGCATGCTGCAATATGTGCAGGCCTTTGGCGGGGCCGATGTAACAGGCACGGTGCTGGTGGCCTCTAACGGGCTGCAGGGCGCAGATGGTTTTACTTCAACAATTGTTAAAGGTGACCCGGCCAGCACTTACCAGCCCGGGTTAATGCACCCCGCTGTGGCCAGCTTTTTTGCCAATGGCGGTGGCCCCTGCTACATTGTGTCTATTGGTGGCTATGATGATTTCAGGGTAACAGATACCGGCCCGGTAGATATGGCTGCCATTATTAAGGCCATAGAGGTGGCCGAAAGCAGCACCCTGCTGGTACCTACTGACCTGATACGGTACGGCCATGCCAATTATTACAATTGGGGCAACCAGCTGGTTGACCATTGCCAGGATTCTAAAAGGCACTTTTGTGTCATGGATGTGCACATGGCCCAGCAGTCGGTTACGTTTCATGAAGGCGATATTGCCAACTACCGCGAAAATATGACCAGCAGTGCCCTGCACTATGCGGCGGCGTATTACCCGTACCTGCAGTCATTAACACCCTATGCCTATGAGGTGCAGCGTGTTATGTTAAACAACAGGCCTTTGTTGCAGTACTCTACCGAGGGGTATTCATTTAAAGCTTCGGTAACCAACCAGCAAAATGGGCGTGTGCTGCTGCAGGCCACTTATGTAAGCAATGATGAAGAGAATACACCGGCCGACCTGACGATTAGTTCAGCTACAGCCAGTGACAAGGCCGGGCAGGTTGAAATTACGGTAGAAGAGGGCGCGGGCATTGCCATTACGTTGTACCGCGATGCCGAGGCCACCACAGCCACACAGTATGGCCAGGCCACCCTTGAAGCAGCATGGGCCAATGCCACCCCCCACCTGGGGTATGGGCTTACGTTTTTAAGTGGGCTGAGTGATGTTGATTTTATTGCTGAACCAGACGGCGAGAATTTTGACTTTGAGCCAGTTACGGCTCAGTTTCAGGGCACCAATACCTGGGCGGCGGCCGGTAATACTGATGAACCACTGATGATTACCCGCAGTGCCGGCCTGCCTGTGGCTGTAAAAGAGGTGGCCGTAACCATTACTGAAGGTGGCGAGGGGGCAGAGGTAACCGAGATGGAGCAGGATGAGGAAACAGGTGCCCTGACTATTGCCATAGGCACCGGCATTGCCAGTGCCACGCAGCTGCTAACGGCCATTAACAATTACCTGAACAAGCCTGACGCGGCAGCGGTGAAAGCCAATTTTACGTTTTTGCCCAACCAGCAATGGGCAGGCGGCCCCCTGACCGATGTGACCATTGAGCTGAGCCGCCGCCTGCAGGCCAACGGGGCCATTATTGCTGAGGTAGAGGCTTACCTGGCCAATAATTTCATCAATATGCCAGCCTCGCCGTTTATGGCGGGCATTTACAGCCGCACAGACAATAACAGTGGGGTGTGGACGGCCCCCGCCAATGTGGGCCCCACCGGCGTGCGCGCCCCGTTGGTAGCACTGACCGACCAGCAGCAGGAAAACCTGAATGTTGATGCCCGCACGGGCAAATCAATTAATGCCATACGCACCTTTACAGGCAGGGGCACCCTGGTTTGGGGCGCGCGCACCAACGCGGGCAACAGCCTTGACTGGCGCTTTTTAAATGTGCGCCGCCTGTTTATTGCCATACAGACTGACATTAGCATTGCCTTAAAGGCTTATGTGTTCAGGGCCAATGTGCACAACACATGGGTAGAAATTAAAACGGCGCTGAACAGCTACCTGAGCGGCCTGTTTAACCAGGGGGCTTTTGCCGGGCAAACGCCCGAGGGTAGTTTTCAGGTAAGCGTGGGCCTGAATGAAACCATGACCGACCGCGACGTGAAAGACGGCATTATGCGCATTACCATTAAGGTGGCCCCGGTGCGCCCGGCAGAGTTTATTGTGCTCACCTTTACCCAAATGCTGCCTGCCTAACAGGCCTAATAATACCCTTAAACAAACAATTACCATAACCAATAAATTTTCACAAACACTATGGCTAATGACCAACAATATATAGCAGAAAATTACCCCATATCGGTGTTTCGCTATAAAGCCAAAATTGGCGACGACCTGATTTATTTCAGTGAAATATCGGGCCTGTCAATCCAGTATGAAAACACCGAGTACAGAGAGGCCGGCGAAAACGGGGTGCGGACGCTGCAGGTGGCGGGCCAGCGCAATGCCGCTGAGCTGACCCTGAAACGGGGGCTGTTTAAAGACGGGCTGGACCTGTACATGTGGTTTCATAACATGCACTCAGATGATTTTACGAAGAAAGATGTGGTGATTTCACTGTTAGACCATAACGACACGGCCATTATGACCTGGACGGTTTACAACTGCATGCCTATTAAGTTTGAAGGGCCGGGTTTAGATGCCACGTCAAGCGATGTGTCGTTCCAGACGGTTGAGCTGGTGGGCGATTCCATTTCTGTAGCCAACGCCTAATGCGGCCGGTACTTGCTTTTCGCTTTCGGGTAAAGCTGTTGGGTGGTGCTGAGCAGCCCACCTTCAGGGCGCAACATGTAAGCGGTTTAAGCATGACCATGCAGCATGATGAAGTAGAGACAACCGGAGGCATTAAAAACCTGCCTTCGGCTGCTACTTATGCTGACCTGGTGTTGCAGCGCGCCATTACCGAAAAGGCCGATAATGATGCCTTTAGTACCCAAAAGTTAATTAATAAGCTGAAGGTGCAACGTAGCGATATGGGTATTTACCTGCTTAACCCGGTGGGTGATATTACCCGCAACTGGTGTGTATTTGGGGCCTATGCCACCGCCTGGGCCATGGCACAGGCCAATGCCAGCTCTAATGAGGTGCTTTTAGAAACAATTACTTTTAAATATGAGCGGTTTGAAGAGATGTAGCCCACAAACCCTGTGCTAACACTGCCAATAATTATGAAAGAAAAGCTAACCATTACTGCGTATAAGAATGTTGAAAGGAACAGCCCCATTGATGACTACGAATGCTACCTGCCCCCCGAAGCCATACAACTGGGCCAAACCAATGAGTTTACAGAGGTGGCTACCATTAACGGCAGCCTGCCGCTTACGGCATTTGCCAGCGGGGGGCAGAATACTATGACGATAGACCTGATACTTGACGGCAGCGGGGCCCATGCAGTAAGTGGGGGCAAGGTGGTATCAGTGGCTAAGCAACTGATGGAGCTCAGGGAGTTAACGGTTCAGTTTGATGGTGCCCTGCACCAGCCCCCGTTTTTGCGGGTGGTGTGGGGGCAACTGCCCCCGTTTGATTGCCGGGCGCAATCATTAACCACCAGCTACAAAACATTTAACCCCGAGGGTACTATTATACATGCTGTTGCCAGGCTGGTGCTGGTGCAGGATATTGACGAAAAGCTGCTACAGCGCATGGCCAACCGGCAGTCGCCAGATTTGTACCACTACCACCAGGTGGGCCCCGGCGAAACACTGCCGCTGCTGGCGCACAAGTATTATAACGATACGCGCCACCTGTTGGTAATAGCCCGCCAAAACAGGCTAAGTAACCTGTATGCCCTTAAGGCGGGCACCACGCTTGTAATACCGCCCTTAAAGCCCGCCACGCCATGAGCCACGCCGTTAGTGTGCTGTTGCATGGCAGCAATACCCTTGAGGTAAGCCACCTGCTTACCAGGGTGCAGGTGGTGCAGCAGGTAAACCAGGTGCCATATGCGGTGCTGCAGCTGGCCACGGGCAATTTTGCCCAGCGTGAGTATGCCCTGTTTGATGTTGAGGGCTTTGCCATTGGCCAGACAGTGGCCATTGAAATACGCCATGAAAATGGCGGCGGCGCCGGCCAGCAGGTATTTGAAGGGTTGGTTACGGGGCGCAGGTTTGTATCAGTAAACGGCACGCCCATGTTAGAGCTGCACCTGCACGGCCCGGCCTTCAGGCTTAAGCAGGCCATGGGCACCGCCCTGTTTGCTGAGGTTACTGACAAGCAGCTGCTTGAGCAGGTGCTGGCCGGGGCAGGCGGGGGCAGCCTGAACGACCACGGCACCACCCTGGGCCAGGTGGAGTTTTTGCAGTATGTGCAGTACCAGCAAAGTGCGTGGCAACTGTTGCTTGAGCGGGTGTGTGCCCATGGGCTGGTGCTGGTGCCCGAGGGAGATACCCTGCATGTAAAAACCCTGCAAGATACTGGTGCCGACCACCCCATTGATGTGGGCACAGCCCCCTTATTGATTGATTTTGATTTGCACCAGGGCGTAACGGCGCTGAACAGTGAGGCCACCCTAAGCTACTGGTACCGTGACGAGGGCAAGGCAGAGCAGGCAAGTGCCGCTATGCCGGGCAGCCAATATGCTGATGCCCAACTGCCTGCCGCCTATGCCCGGCAACTGGGCATTACCAGCCAAACCGAAGCGCAGGCCTGGCTTACTGGCCTGGCCACGGCACAAACGCTGGCCCAAATGCAGGGGCATATTACCCTGCCCGGCCATGCCGGGTATGCCCTGATGCATGCGGTTACGCTTACTAATGTGCCCGACGCCTACGCCCAGACTTACCCCATAACGGGGGTTACACACCAGGTGGCGCAGGGCGTGTGGACCACCACCCTGGGCATAGGGCTGGCCAATTACGGGCCGCCACCAGGGCCACCACGGCCCGGTGCGGTACTGGCCACAGCACTTGACTGGGAAGAAGACCCCCACGAGCTGGGCCGCGTGCCGGTTAGTGTGCTGGCCTTTGGCCCCGGCGCGTATTGGGCTTACCCCGGCCAGGCCGCCGCGGGCCGCACACAGCGCAGCTTCAGGCTGCCGCAGCCTGGCGAGCAGGCGGCGCTGCCC
>CAZXTW010000262.1:0-7927 GCA_964643525.1 uncultured Roseivirgaceae bacterium | reverse complement strand
TAACTGGAATGAAATAAAATGACAGCAACTTTAAATCGTTTAGGACGCTACTGGTAAAAAAATAAGGATGAGTGGAAGCTCATCCTTATGAATTTGCGCGAAATATACATCAATTAGTCTTGTTCTGCCATTTCAAGCTCTTTGGCTGCCAGAAACCGCTCAGCATCAAGGGCGCCCATACAACCCGTACCTGCCGCAGTAACTGCCTGCCGGTACACATTATCTTGCGCATCGCCGGTAGCAAATACCCCTTCAACATTAGTGTGGGTGGTGCCCGGTTTGGTCAGGATGTACCCGGCCTCGTCCATATCTAACTGGCCCTCAAAGATGCCGGTATTGGGCTGATGGCCAATGGCCACAAAAAAGCCCTGGGCTTCTAACGTATAACGCTCGTCAGTTTTGGTGTTGACAACCTTAACACCGGTTACACCATTGTCATCACCAACAATATCTTCTGTTTGGGTATTCCACAACACTTCAATATTGGGGTGGTTCAGTACCCGCTGCTGCATAATTTTAGAGGCACGCATTTGGTCACGCCGCACCAGTAAATATACTTTAGGGCTTAAGTTGGCCAGGTAGGTGGCTTCTTCAGCAGCGGTATCGCCACCGCCAACCACTACCAGGGTTTTGCCTTTGTAAAAGAAGCCATCGCATACGGCGCAGGCCGATACGCCCTTGCCATTGAAGTGTTCTTCAGCTGGCAGACCCAACCATTTGGCAGAGGCGCCTGTGGCTATAATAACCGACTCAGCCTCGATCTCATGCTTATCGTCAATCGTTACTTTATGCGGATACGAAGAGAAGTCTACCGCAGTAGCCAGGCCAAACCGTATGTCGGTACCAAAGCGCTCGGCTTGCTTCTGAAAATCTGTCATCATTTGCGGCCCGTTCACGCCTTCAGGGTAACCAGGGTAGTTTTCCACATCGTTGGTAATGGTTAACTGCCCACCAGGCTGCCCACCGGTATACAAAACAGGGTTTAGACCAGCCCTGGCTGCATACACAGCAGCCGTGTAACCCGCAGGGCCTGATCCTACTATTAACACTTTAACTTTTTCCGTTGTCATTTTCTTAACAGGTATAATACTGCGACAAAGATCATTGATTTTATGATGCCGCGCTGTCGCTACACTTACATTTTTTTGTTTTACAAAAAAAGGTCTCTTTTTGAAGAGACCCTTGAGGTGTAAAATCTTCTATGCTAAAACAAGCCTAGCCCAGGTATGGTTTCAGCGATTTGCTTCTGGAAGTGTGTCGTAGCCGACGTATGGCCTTTTCTTTGATTTGCCGCACACGCTCACGCGTCAGGTTAAATTTTTCGCCAATCTCTTCTAAGGTCATCGCATGCTCACCATTAAGGCCAAAATACAGCGTAATCACGTCAGCTTCTCTTTGGGTAAGTGTTGAAAGGGCCCGTTGTACTTCACGGCGTAAAGAATCGTTCATCAACTCACTATCGGGCGTGTCTTCACCATCACTTTCAAGCACATCCAACAGGCTGTTTTCTTCACCTTGTACAAAGGGGGCATCCATTGAAACATGCCGGCCCGAAATTTTCATTGTATCAACAACTTCATTGGTAGAAACGTCGAGCACCTCGGCCAGCTCATCTGGTGAAGGCTCACGCTCATACTTTTGCTCTAGTTCAGAGAATGTTTTAGATATCTTATTGAGTGAGCCAACCCGGTTTAGGGGTAAACGCACAATACGCGACTGCTCAGCAAGGGCCTGTAGAATTGACTGCCTGATCCACCAGACAGCGTAAGAGATGAATTTAAACCCTCTGGTTTCATCAAAGCGCTGTGCTGCTTTAATCAGGCCTAAGTTTCCTTCGTTAATCAGGTCACCCAGAGAAAGGCCTTGGTTTTGATATTGTTTAGCAACTGAGACGACAAAGCGGAGGTTAGCTTTGGTCAATTTTTCCAGAGCCAGTTGATCACCATTCCTAATCTTCACTGCCAAATCAACTTCCTCGTCAGGTGTCAATAGGTCTACTTTACCAATTTCCTGGAGATATTTGTCCAAAGACTGGCTCTCCCGGTTGGTAATTTGTTTGCTGATCTTAAGCTGTCTCATTCAGTTAAGTTTATATAAGTTGTTGATTTGTACCTTCTAGTTTGTTATTGGAGTAGGTAAAGTCTTGAGATATGTTGTGGCTAATAATTATGTAAGTTTTTCGAACATTTAAAATAAATCAATTTTCACACTTATAAACGGATTTACGTGTAATTTTTACTTTTATTAAAATAAAACTTGTTATGGATTTAGAGCATCTTCTCTATTAACACCACCCCTAGCCACTGCAAAGCACTGAATTTCAATACATTTCAAATTAACAAACGATTGTTCGGTGTTTACATTGTAATTCAGAATTATCATGAAGCCAACTAAACAATAAGCAGCACAGGCTATTGGGGCAAAATCTGGTAAAACTATAAAAAGCAAACAGGTGCAGACGGGGTATTACAAAAAAATAACCCCTTGCCGTAACGGCCAAGGGGTTAGAATATTCAAAACGGTAATATAGGGTTGGGTTTATCTATTTTGTCGTCTTTCAGGCTTAGGCAACAATGCTTTGCGTGACAACCTGAACTTGCCGGTTTTCTTATCAACATCTACCAGCTTCACTTTAATCTCTTCGCCTACTTCCATGATGCCGTCCATCTTCTCAATGCGTTCCCATTTAATTTCAGAGATGTGCAACAGGCCTTCCTTGCCCGGCATAAACTCTACAAAGGCACCAAATGGCATAATAGACTTCACCACACCTTCATAAGTTTCGCCTACTTCTGGGCTAGCTACAATGGCCTTGATGCGTTGCAGCGCCTTATCCATTGAGTCTTTATTGGTAGCAAACACAGTTACCACACCACCTTCGGCTACCTCATCAATAATAACAGTAGTGTCAGTCTCTTTCTGTATTTCCTGCACAACCTTACCGCCGGGGCCAATTACAGCGCCAATCAGTTCTCGCTCAATCTTAACCTGAGATGAACGAGGTGCATTAGGCTTAAAGTCTTCTCTGGGCTCGGCCAGTACCTTTTTCATTTCACCTAAAATGTGCAGGCGGCCTTGTTTGGCCTGGTTCAGGGCTTCTTTCAGCACATCATACGAAAGACCATCTACCTTAATATCCATCTGGCAGGCAGTAATACCCTGCTCAGTACCGGTAACTTTAAAGTCCATATCACCCAGGTGGTCTTCGTCACCCAGAATATCAGAAAGAATCGCGTATTTGCCGCTCTCGCTGTCTGAAACCATACCCATGGCAATGCCAGATACAGGAGATTTAATGTTAAAACCGCCATCCATCAGGGCCAGGGTACCAGCACATACAGTAGCCATTGACGACGAGCCGTTTGACTCTAATATGTCTGACACAATACGTACGGTATAAGGGTTGTCTTCATCAGTGGGCATAACCTGTCTTAAGGCACGTTGTGCCAGGTTGCCGTGCCCAACTTCACGCCTGCCGGGGCCACGGCTGGGTTTTACCTCACCGGTAGAAAAGCCGGGGAAGTTGTAATGCAAGATGAACTTGTTGGTGCCCTTAAACATGGGCTGGTCAATCAATTGCTCATCTAACTTAGTACCAAGCGTCATGGTGGTGAGCGATTGTGTTTCGCCACGGGTAAATACAGCCGAACCATGTGCTGTGGGCAGGTAATCTACCTCACACCATATGGGGCGTACCTCATCAAATTGACGGCCGTCAAGGCGCTTGCGCTCGTTCAATACTACTGCGCGGCAGGCCTTCTTTTCAATATCGTGGTAATACTTGCTAATCAGGAATGAGTCAGTCTCGTCATCTTCAGGCAATGACTCTATAAAAGCATCCTTTATGGCCTTAAAGGCATTTTTACGTTCGCTTTTATTGGCGTTTTCTGAGCCAGCCACTTCGTAAACCTTGTCGTACAATTGCTCGAACATGGTTTTTTTCAGCTCCTCGTCATCAGTTTCGTGGCTGTATTCACGCTTTTGTTCTTTGCCTACAGCAGCTTGCAGGTTTAACTGAGCCTGGCATTGCAGCTTTATGGCATCGTGGCCTACCTGCATGGCCTCAATCATTTCTTCTTCAGAAATTTCTTTGCCTTCGCCCTCTACCATAATAATGTTGTCCATGGTAGCGGCAACAATCAAATCAAGGGTGGCATTTGCAAGCTGGTCAAGCACAGGATTTACCACCAACTCGCCATCTATTTTGGCTACCCTTACTTCAGAAATAGGCCCGTTAAAGGGTATATCAGATACTGCCAGTGCCGATGAAGCTGCCAGTGCAGCCAGAGAATCAGGCTTAACTGTAGCATCAGCACTAATCAGGCTAATCATTACCTGGGTATCGGCATGGTAATCATCAGGGAACATGGGGCGCAGGGCACGGTCTACCAAGCGGCAGATCAATACTTCGTAATCAGATAGCTTGCCTTCTCTTTTTAAAAAGCCACCGGGTATTTTACCACCAGCGGCAAATTTTTCTTGGTAATCAACAGATAAAGGTAAAAAATCAACGCCGGCATCGGCTTCAGGTTTAGAAACTACGGTGGCCAACAGCATGGCATTGCCCATGCGCACAACTACAGATCCATCTGCCTGCTTGGCCAGCTTCCCGGTTTCAATGGTGATTGTTCTACCATCTTGCAATTCGATGGTTTGTGATATCACGTTTGGTTGCATTCTCTTCTCAACGTTTGCTCAGATAAATAAAAATAAAAATGGTCACTCTGCTGCCAGAGGGGAGGTCGGGGGTATAAAAAAGAAAAGGGGAATTCCGTTCGGAATCCCCCCGCCTTAGTGTAATCTCTTATTTTCTTATGCCTAGCTCGGCAATGATGGCCCTGTACCGTTCAATGTCTCTATCGGCCAGGTAGTCTAACAGCCTTCTTCTTTTACCAACCAGTTTAAGCAACCCTAATTGAGTACTGTAATCTTTCTTGTTATCTTTCAGGTGCTGAGTCAGGTGGTTAATTCTATGCGTAAATAAAGCTATTTGCGACTCTGCTGAGCCAGTATCGGTTTTTTCTTTCTTTCTTCCGTGCGCTTCGAAAATTTCTTGTTTCTTCTCAGTTGATAAATACATATGTTATCTTAAATAATTGCTTTCTTGTTCATTTTCCAAGTCAAGCTGCAAAAATAGACCATTGTAAATTCATACACAACTATAGTTGCAATTGTATTCTGCTAATTTTCAGGTTCTTTTTTGCGGCTAAACCTTTTTCTGATGCGCGCCAGCAACACAAGGTAAAAGTCAGTTTCAAGCAGGCGCACATCATTCCGGGCCTGCCATAAGAAAAAGAACCCAAACGGCATCAATATAAAGTTGGCTGCCCAAACCCCCATAAATGGCTCAGTTACACCTTCTTTTGCCCACTTGGCCCCAATGATTGAAAGTACGTAGAATACAATAAAGAACACAATAGACAGAATTACCGGAACACCAAGCCCCCCTCTTTTAATAATAGCCCCTACCGGTGCACCTATTAAAAACATAACAATGCAGGCAAACGCCTGTGATGATTTACGGTAGCGCTCAATCTCAAACTTATCCATTTCACGCTCATACCGGTCAACCCGGTTGCCCAGCGTTGTTACACTATTTTTAATGTTACGGGCAGTATTGACGGCATCATTATACACCTGGTTTTTATACCGGGGTTTGTTCATGCGGTTGTTCACTACCTTTTTTACATAGGCCAGGCGCTCAGGGTTATCTGCCACCTGCTGCATTTTTTCTTTGTACTTCAGCGGCTTCAGCTTGGCATTCCGCCGCTTTAAACGCAATTCAAAATCAGCAATATCTGCTGAGTCAGTCAGCTTAGCCCGGTCAAGTGAGTCAAGCCGGTTTTTACGCTGTGTCATCGCTTCGGGTATGTTCAGCTCTTCTTTCAGGTGGTAGGTATAATAGGTGTGGGTATTATCAAGCAGCTTGTACTTCAGGCTAAAAACCTGTGTAGCCATTGAGTCAACATCTTTTACCAGCTCGGCCGAAGTTTTCATCAACTTGTTAGAAGCAAACAACTGCGAGTTAGTTTCTTTCATATCAAAGCTGGCCAGGCTAAAAATAAGCTTGCTATGCTCAAACTGGTTGCGGGTAAACTGGTTAATCTGGTTGCGGCTGTTGTTGGGGCGGCTTTCAGAGTACATCATGCCGTCATACATCTCCAACATCAGGTAGGCCTCGTCGTCAATGGTATACATCCGGCCAGAATCTGCCAGTATCACTTCAGTATTGCCCAGCCCCTTGGTATGGTCATAAATAATCAGATCTTTAATGGTTTCGCCATCAGGAAACTTCTCGTTTACCTTAATACTGTAGTTGGGTATGCCCCCATAAAATATGCCCTCTTTAATGTCAAGTGCCGGTTTGGTTTGGCGTATGTCATACAACAGCCTGAAGGCGTTCAGGTTGGCCCTGGGCACAATATAGTTGTTAGAAAAATAGGCCCCTATAGTAAGCAGTATCACAAATACAAATATGGGCCGCAGGGTACGCAGCAATGATATGCCTGATGATTTGATGGCCGTTAGCTCAAAGTTTTCGCCCAGGGTACCGTAGGTCATTAATGATGACAGTAATATGGCCAGCGGAAAAGCAATGGGTGTCATGTTAATACAGAAATAAAGAATCATTTCAGCAAACACTGCAAACCCCAGGTTTTTGCCCACAAACTCATCAAAGTATTTGAGCATGTACTGAATAAGCAGAATAAAATCAACCACCAGAAAGGTGAGGATAAATGGCCCGATAAAAGACGATAGAATGAGCTTATCTAATTTCTTCATAGTGACAATTGGCAGCAAAAATCATACCTCTTAACGCACAAAAGTAAGGCATTCACCCCAAACCTTCATAGGGGTTAGGCCCCTTTTAACAATTGTTGACATACTGCCCAATAATTTAAGTACAATATTGCCTTTAAGGTGTGCCAATGCAGGCTGGCATGCTACTTTTGCTAAGTAATGAAACCCCTAAAGCTTTTAAATACCCCCCACCCTTTTATATACAACTGGACTAGCGTGGTAATACCAGGGGCAGCTACCATTTTGCTGCTGCTTGTGTTTGCCCCTTTTGGGATGGCTGCCATGGCACTACCCAACCGCATAGCATTAGCCTGCACCATTGGCCTGGTAGTAGCAGGCAGTGTGGTATTGATGATGGCCATACTTAAGCGCCTGGTACCCATACAAACCTTAGAAGACCAATGGACAGTGGGCCGGGAGATTGGCCTCACCCTTGCAGTAGTTGTGGTCATTACCCTACTTAACTTTGTGGTACTTTTCTTTTGGGGCATTGGTACTAATGACGTGCCCAGGCTGTTTCAGCTCACCGTGCTGCGCACTGTGCTGGTAAGCATTTTCCCCATAGTATTAATGGTGCTGGTACAGCAAAGCAACGAAAACCGCAAGCAGCTTAAGCGGGCAGCTGCCATGGCCCAACAGCTACAGGCCCAGCTACAGGCAGCGCAAAACACCAGCCAAACCACTGCCGCTCAAGATAAGTACCTGTTTGAAACCGAAAGCGGCAAGCCTGTCATGCGGCTGGCCCCACAAGAGGTGGCTTTTGTCAAATCTGATGGTAATTATGTCGAAGTATACCATAAAAACGAAGGCAGCCAGCTAACCAAAACATTAATACGCAACAAACTCAAGGCTTTTGTTGATGCCCTGCCCACCGAGCACTTTTTTCATTGCCACAAAAGCTACCTGGTTAACACCAGCTACATACAGGCCGTAAGGGGCAACGCCCGTAACTACGAGGTGCGCCTGGCACACCACGAAGCCTGGCTGCCCGTTTCGCGCTCAAAATCAGTAGCACTTACCCAACGGTTTCAGCAATAACCACCGCCAGGCATTAGCTTTAACCGGCCAGTTGCCACCCGATGGGTTTGCTTGAGAATCTGTGGCGGTCTGACGCGGGAGTCGATCC
>CAZXTW010000261.1:4764-7929 GCA_964643525.1 uncultured Roseivirgaceae bacterium | reverse complement strand
CCATTTAAGAGGGTGGCGGTGTGCTTAATGTGCAGTCGCCCGGCCGTATCAAGCCGCAGGTAGGGCCTTTTGCTGGCATCGGTAATTCTGAAATCGCGCACCTCGCGCACGCCGTCACTAACAGGCATTACGTTGCCGTAGGTCTGTACTTTTACCGAGCCACTATCTGGCACGGTGTTGAGCATTGATATGCCCCGCCAGCTTAGGTTTAACTGCCCGGTGGGCGGGCTATCTATATTTTTGCCCTGTGCATAGGGCACGGCCATGGCCAGGCTGCCCTGTTTGTTCAGGGCCATAATGGGCTTGCCTTTGTATTTAAATGTAACCATAGTGGGTGGGCTTAGGCGTTGTTGAGTTGCTGTTGCAGTGTATCAATTTGCTTTTGCTGGGCAATGGTATAGAGGGTTAGCTCTTCTACCTTTTGCAGCAGCAGCATGCTTAGCTTGCCCACATTCAGGCCCTCTTTGTTTATTTGCTTTTCGCTGGGTAAGCCAGGCAGGTGGCCCAGTTGGTTAATCTGCTGCTCTAAGTCATTAATACCAGGCAGCTCATAGTCAGGCTTAAACACATAGTCTGGCACTTCAATTTCCCAGTCTTTCATAATGATTTTGCCCTCAATTTTTACGTTGCCGTTTACGTGCAGCTTTTCGTCAGGGTTGGGCTCGTTAATGCCTATGCGCCCGCCATGCTCAAAGTTAACGGTCATGGCTTTTTGCCAGCCAAACTGCACATTTTTGGTGTAGCTCAGGTTTACGTTGCCTGCGTGGGGGGCATAGTAGTTGTAACCGGCTATGTAAATATCGTCGTGGCTCCAGCCGTTGTAAATGCCAATAAGCTCGTATTTGCGGCCATTGTACTTGCCAAAGCTTTTGTACACGGCATCCCAGCCGTGCACCATGGCGTTGCCCTCTACCTCAAAGCGCTCTTGAAGGTTGGTAATGCCCACACCCACATTGCCGGCCCCATCAATGCGCATGCGCTCAGTAAGCTGGCTGGCATTTTCAGTGCTGGCGGTTAAGAAGGTTAACTGGCCCGAGGCATCGGTAAAGCCGCCAGAGGCACCGCCCCAAATGGCCGCTTTGTTGGTTAGGGTGGTGGTGCCGCTGGCCTCAAGGTTGCTGGCAAAGGTAATGGCTGCCCCCAGCTGAGTTGTGGCGGTAGTAGCATCATTAACCAACAGCAGGTGGGCATTGGCCTGGTAGGTGGTTTGGTAGGGCTGCTCATTGGCCTGCCATACCTCTAATTTATTGGTGGGCTTTTCATTGCCCAGGCCTACGTTACCGGTTACTACCAGGTTGCCAGCACCTACGTTTTTGTGCCCCCCCAAAAAGAGGCCGCCTTTTATGCTTGAAAAGCCGTTTACGTACAGGCCATGCCGGTTTACGCCCGCGTCTATTTTTAACTTCCACCGGCCGGCGGCGGTGCCTATGCCCAGGGTTTCGTCAATATAAGCGGTGCCACCCACGCCAAGTGTGGTGGTGGGCCGGTCCATGCCTATGCCAAAGCGGCCGTCGGCCATGAAGCGCCCTACCTCTGCCCCACCTACATGAAAAGTCATGTTGCGGTTTTCGCGGGCGGCAAATTTAAGGCTTCTGTTGCTGTTCAGGGTTAATGTATCAGTATCAGCCTCAAGGGTATTGTTGTTGCCCAGGTTCAGGGCCGCCTGGCTGGTGCCGTAGCTATGCAGGGTAATGGGGTTGCCCGTGTTGCCATCTTCAATTAACAGGCCGGTGGTGCCTACCACGTGTACGTTGGCTGTAGGTTGCACAGTGCCCACACCCACAGGGCCCTGCTCAGGAAAAACATTTGTTTGCATTTGTGTAAAGGTTATGTGTACTAAAACCTTTACTAAACATTCCTTTATATGCTCTGTAATTCAATAAGCGGCATTGATGGCTGGCCAAATGTGGGTAGTGCAAATGATAGCTGGGCTGGTTTGGCTAACCAGCTAATGAAAGATGTAAGCCGCAAAGCACCCAAGATACAAACATTTGGCAAAAAGTAAAGGCCAGGCCACAAACTTGCCACTTACCTGCCACCCGACCGGGAAAAACGCTGCAGCCAGCAGTCATACAGGTATAAGTAACTAATGTAGCAAGCATTTACATACGTTTACAGTATGTTCAGTTACGATTAACCTATGCCAAAAAGCCCAGTAGGCATACTTACTGGGTTTTTTTCGGGGCTTTTTTCTTCGGCTTTTTTGCTGGCTGTTAAAAGGTAAACCTGGCCAGTATGGGGCGGTGATCGGGGTAGGTGGCAGAGCTGCTGCAATCGCCCGACCAGGATATTACACTTGAGGTGGCCTGCCATTGGCTGGCATCATCATTCACAAAGAAAAAATCAAGTATGCTGTTGTACCGAGGGCTGCATTGGGTTTTAAGCAGTGTTTGCGGCTTAATCCATTGCACATGGCCCCCGGCCACAAACAGGTCATAACTCTGGTTGCCCACACCAGTGGCAATGTCATAATCAAAGTTAAAGTCACCAGTAAGCACCACCGGGGTGCTAATGGTTTGCACCCACTCGTTCAGCTTTTGGGCTTGTTCCTGCCGGCCGCTGCTGCTGCTGCGGTACAGGTGGTTTACCACCACCAGCAACTCATCGCCATCACTTTTTTGGCGCAGGCGCACCATCAGGGGGGCGCGCACCCTGCCGCCAGGGTTCATGTCATGAAACTCGCGCTGCTCAAGCACCTCATATTTAGCTGAGTTAAGCAATACACACAGGCGGTCGGTGCTGCCTGTGCTGCCCAGTACATCAACAAACTGGCTACCCAGGTGGCTGGTCAGGCGGGTTACCCAGGGGGCTTCAACCTCTTGCAGGGCCCAGATGTCTATTTGCCCGGCGGCATCTTCTACCCGCTCCATGGCTTCAATAATACCGCTTATGGTGGCCCCGCCAGACTCTACATTGTAAGTAACCATGGTAACCGTTTCAGGGGTTTTGCTTACTACCGTATCTGTAGCAGTGGTATCCTGGGCCTGGGTGGTGTCAGTAGTGGTGGTATCGGTCTGGCCGGGTGTTGCGGGTGCAGCAGCATCGTCACTGCCACAGGCCAGCAATAACAGGGTAAGGGCCAGGGCCATGATCAGGGGGGCGGCTGATAGTTTTTGGGTTGGTAAAGGCATTAAGGACTGATTCATTGGACTATTAACTCACTCA
>CAZXTW010000261.1:0-4725 GCA_964643525.1 uncultured Roseivirgaceae bacterium | reverse complement strand
AGTTCAAAAGGGTGGCAACAGATGTTAATTTTTAGCACCAGGGGCCTATCAACTGCCTAATAGTACCTGTCTACCGGCTCGTGCATTACTGAAAAGCCCTGCATGCTGGTAAAGGGCAGCTTGCCAAGCAGCTCGCCCCGGGCATCTATGAGCTGCCAGTCACCACCTTTGGCTACCGATATCAGGTCGCTGTTTAGCATGCGCCTTACGCGGTCATACTCAATGGGTATTTTCACGCTATCGGCCATGTCAACAAAGCCCCATTTATCATTTAGCTTCACGGCCGCCAGGCCCCGGTTCAGGGCCATGGCTTCATCGTATTTACAGGGCACAGCCAATGTGCCGTTGGCATCAATATACCCCCATTTGCCGTTTTGCTGCACTGCAGCATACCCCTTGCGGTACCATTTAATGGCCTCATAAGCAGGGGGCACCAGGGTGGTACCTGTGGCATCAATAATGCCCCACAACCCGTTAAGCATCACTGCTGCTTTGCCCTGGCTAAAGTTACCGGCGGCCTGGTAAGCAAAGTCAATGGCCGTTTGGCCCTGGGTATTGATATAACCATATTGCCCACCCTTTTCTACAGCGGCCAGCCCTTCAAAAAAGGGGGCAGCGTTGAGGTATTGAAAGTCAATCTGTACGGTGCCTGCCGTATCAATATAGCCAAAGTAACCGCCACGGCGCACGGCGGCCAGGTGGTTTGAAAATGACAGGGCCAATTCATAGTCAAACGGTATGGCTGTCTGGCCTTCGGGGTTTACATAGCCCCAGTTGCTGCCCCGCTGCACGGCAGCCAGGTTTTGCACAAAAAAGGGGTGGTTGGTGTCTACACTGTCATACCGGCAGGTAACCGCCAGCCGGCCGCTAATGTCAATAAACCCCCATTTATCGGCCAGCAGCACGGGGGCATAGCCTTCAGAAAAGTTCAGGGCATAATTGTACTCAGGGTCTATCACCATATTGCCGTCCATATCCATAAAGCCCCAGCTGCCCCGGTACAATACGGGGGCCATTACTGTGGGTGGCTGGTCAGGCTCAGGTGTGGTGGGTTCGGTTTGCTTTTTGGGCTGGCAGGCCCATAGGGTGGTTACCAATAAAAATGCCAGGGCAAGCAGTGGTTTGTGCGTCATTGATTGGTCTAACAATTAAAAGCCAGGAACAGCTTCAAAGGTACCAAAAAAGCGGCAGGTATTGAAGGGTATTATGGGTTGGTGAGCTGGCGGGTTATACCACGGTAACCCAATGGAAGGTGGGGTGGCTGCCGGGCAAATCATCAGATACAAGGCCTACCTGGTAGCTGCCGGGCTGCTCAAAGCAAAACCTGATGCTGTTGTTGCTGTGCACCGTTTTTTGGTTAATCAGCCAGCGGTACTGCACCCCTGATGAGTAGTTGGAGGTAATATTGGCTATTACCTGCTCGCCTACCCTTACGTGCTGCTTGGTTAATTCAAATGACGGTTTCATAGCTGTTTTACTTGTGCGGTGGTGCCTGCCCGTCGGTTGGGGGTTAGCGCCCTACTCTATTTATAAACTTAGGCAAATAGCATTTGGTTTCCGCATTTTTTAAATTAGATCATACAAAAAAGTTCAGGCTGGCAGCAAATATGTTGTGCCGTGCCTGTTCCTTTTCAGGCAGGTGTGCATTATGTTCTGTATAAATGGAACAATTATTGTAACAATTAACAGTTAAGTGACTGTACGTGTATCAAAACCAAGGTGTATGAATTGTGAACTGCCCCCCGCCCCAAGGCCCAGGCCCAGACTATGTGATGTTACCTGTATTTTTTTAGGGTGTATTGTGCTGGGCTTATGCCTGCTGGCTGCCGCCCCTGGCCATGCCCAAAGCCCAACTCAAAGCCAGGGCCCTAATGCACTGGTGTGGAAGCCCACCCTGTTGAACAATGCCAAGGCCAAATACAAAAGCAATTATGTAAACCTGAAACAGGGGGGCTATGCGCTGGGCCGCGCTGCGTATGATACCGGTAGCTGGGTGCTGGTGGTGACTGATTTAAAGCGGGTAGTGAAGCTCATTAAAAAGAAAAAGCAGGGCCTTGCCCTGTTAACGGGGCACCCCCGGCAGCCCCAACTGAGCTTTACCACCTACCGCAATACGCTGCGGCAGCAGCTTACCGAGCAGTATTTTACGTACAAGTACCAGCAGGCCAGGGCGCTTACCCCTACCCTGACCCCGGCCCAGTTTGCCCTGCGCAAGCCTGCGCTGGCCAAGCAGTTTAAGCGGGTGCTTAAGGGCAAGCGAGGCCTTGACCGCTCGTTAAAGCAGGCCCAGTGGGCGCTTACGCTTGCCACTGAGGGGGCTGCCCCAGCCCAGCCTACCAGGCCCCCAGGCAATTATGCCCTGGCCTTTGCCCATAAACGGCAGGCCTGGGCGGCCCTGCATTTTGATACCCTGCAGGCCGAGCTGCAAAGCACCCTGCCCCAGGTAGAAAATGCCCAATGCAGCCCGTTTGACCGCTTTACGCATTTTCGTGATGGTGGCGGCTACCATTACCAAAGGCTGCATTACAAGCCCTACCGCCCCACCAATGAGGTAAGGCGCACGCTTACGTATACTTTGTTTTTTGATAAGAACCAGGTGAATTACCGGCAGGAAGAGGTAGATCAAATTGTGGCTTTTTTGAGCGATAGCAGCTATTCAATCAAAAAGGCGTTTGTGCAGGCCTATGCCTCAGTAGAGGGTGACGTAGCCAATAACCTGCAGCTGCAGCGCCGCAGGGCCGAGGTGCTTTCAAAAACGCTGGAACGGATTAATGAGGAAACGTTTGAGTTTGAGGTCCAGACTGACGAGCACTGGGCTTTGTTTAAAGAGCAACTGCTAAAGAAGGGGATGGATACCACTGTGAGCCAGGATACGTGGAAGGGGCTGTTCAGGAATGACTCAATAGGGACTGCCCTTGAGCCCCTGCTGGCCAAGCAGCGCTACGCACAGGTAAGGCTGTACCTTACGGTAAAGCTACCCCCCGAGGTGCGCCATGCCAAGGCCATGAAGGCGTATAATACGTATGCCAACCGCTATTTTACCAGCCGCACGCAGCAGCAAAAGCAAAAGTGCATTAGCCGTATGCTGGCCATTAAGGCCTACCTGGCCAACCAGGTGCGGCACGGCCATATGCCGCAAGAGTGGCTGTGCGAGCTCACCTCAGTTTATGGCAATGAGCTGGATGTGTACCGCTTTTATGATGCGGTGGCCGATTTTAAAGAAGGCAAAGCCCCTGTATGTGCCAATTTAGATGAGGTGATTTGGCAGGCGTACCTCTCGGCCAATATACTGGCCAGAAAACTGCCCAAGCGGGCTACTTTTTTTATTCGTGCCGCTACTGATGTGCAGATTTTTGCCTACGAGCAAATGCTGGCCGGTACAGTGCCTGCCAACCTGCTGTGTGATATGAATTACCCCGATGAGCCCCTGTTTTACCCATTGATTTTAAACCAGCTGCATTTTCAAAGCACCAGTGGCTACCGGCTGTATACTGGCCTGCCCTGTGCCCGTGCGCAACTACAACCTGCAGAGCACGGGCAGCCTGGGCAGCCAGCCCGTATTGGCCCGCTGTATGCTTCGGCCAGGCCAACACCGCCATTATCTGTACTGCGCGACAGCACTACCCTGCGCATACCCCATACCCGCTATTATTTTTATTTAAAGAAGCATGTGCTGTATAACGACAAGGCCATTAACCAGTACATAGCCCGGCGCAGCGATGCCGTAATGCCTTTTGATGTGCTTGAGTTTTTACATTATAATATTACCAACTGGCAGGTGTGGGATACTTTGTTGTATGACGATGAGGTGCCGATAGAGGTGATGCGGCAACAGCTGGCCCGGCTGCTGAATAAGCCCGGCAGCGTATGCCCCAACCAGCTCTATGCGCTGGCGCTTGAGTTCCACCGTAAGGTAATGATTAATGCCATTGTACGGCATGAAACAGGTAAGCAGCTTATAGCCTCTATCAGGTTTGTGGGTGAGTATTACCGCCTGCGCAACCAAGAGTTAACTACCCCCCAGGCCATGGCTATGGCCAAACACCTGCTGTTTATGAACCAGTACTGCTTTAAAAACGAGGCGGCCATTAAGGCCCACCAATTGCTAGAAGCCTACAATAGCCATAGCCCCCTGCTGGGCCAGCACCGGCGGTATTTCCTGAACCTGGCCGTGATGGTAAGCACCAGGCACCCACAGCTGCTGCGCAAGGCCAAAGAGCAATGGCCAGCCCCTGTGGTGAAAAGCCTGTTTTATGGGCCCTACAACCTACCTGCCCAGGCCATTGACGCTGCACTGGCCGCAGAGCTATTAAACAGGCCTGCCGGCGGGTAGCAATACATCAAGGTTGGGTGTGTATGCCCCCTGCTATGGGTGGGTAGTTGGCTAAAAAGTCAGTGCGGGCGGTGGCCCCCAAAAACTCGGCACTGGCATTCAATATAGTATAGTCTTGCTGGTTGTTGTATACCACAAAGGTTACAGCCAGGTTGGCCTGGTTGGCACTAACCCATTGAAATACGCGGGCTACTTCGGCCTGCTGGTTCAGCAGGTCAACATAGGCATCGCGCTGGGCTTCATAGGTAGCCTGGTTGGTTACGGTAGCCAGATCGCGCACGGCCACCTCAAGCACCTGGTTGCTGTTGCTGATAATGTTGGCCAGGCTGGTTACCGTGCCCGATTGCAGGGGCTGTAGCACCGCCAGACTAACCGATTCAAACGAGGCAAAA
>CAZXTW010000260.1:0-7943 GCA_964643525.1 uncultured Roseivirgaceae bacterium | reverse complement strand
CTAACGGCCAGCCCGCCCCACAGCCAACTTTTACGCCAAAGGTAGAAGATAAGGCGCCTGACTTTACAGTAACCCCACAGGCAGAAGAAGCCAAAACAGCAAGCGAAATAGAAAATTATGACCCTACTTTAGACCTGGCCACCTACCAATACCCGCAGCCCGATTTGCTGATACAGTACGAGCCCTCAAAGGTGCAGGTGACTAAAGAAGAGTTAGAGCTGAATAAAGATAAGATTGTAGAAACGCTGGTGAACTTTAAGATTGATATTTCAAGTATTAAAGCCACCATTGGGCCTACCGTTACCTTATATGAAATTGTGCCCGCAGCGGGGGTTAAGATTAGCAAAATCAAAAACCTTGAAGATGATATTGCCCTGAGCCTATCTGCCCTGGGCATACGTATTATTGCCCCTATACCAGGTAAGGGTACTATTGGTATTGAGGTGCCTAATAAAAGCAGGGAGGTGGTGTCAATGCATTCGGTTATGACAACCGATAAGTTTATGAAAAGCACCAAAGAGCTGCCCATTGTATTGGGTAAAACCATTAGCAATGAGGTGTTTGTGACTGACCTTTCAAAAATGCCCCACCTGTTAATGGCTGGTGCCACCGGACAGGGTAAGTCAGTGGGCCTGAATGTAATTCTGGCCTCATTGCTGTATAAAAAGCACCCCTGCCAGATTAAGTTTGTGCTGGTTGACCCCAAAAAGGTTGAACTGACCCTGTTTAACAAGATTGAAAGGCACTTTTTGGCCAAACTGCCTGATAGTGAAGAAGCCATTATTACCGATACCAAAAAGGTGGTAAACACGCTTAACTCGTTGTGTATTGAAATGGACGAGCGGTACGACCTGCTGAAGGGGGCCGGTTGCCGTAACCTGAAAGAGTATAATAAAAAGTTTGTGTCGCGGCAGCTGAATCCTGAAAAGGGCCACCGCTACCTGCCTTATATTGTATTGGTGATTGATGAGCTGGCCGACCTGATGATGACGGCTGGCAAGGAGGTAGAAACCCCCATTGCCCGGCTGGCACAGCTGGCCCGTGCCATAGGCATACACCTGGTGGTGGCCACCCAGCGCCCCTCAGTTAATGTGATTACCGGTTTGATTAAGGCCAACTTCCCGGCCCGCCTTTCTTTCAGGGTAACCCAAAAGGTAGACTCGCGCACTATTTTAGATGTTGGCGGTGCCGAGCAGCTGGTGGGTATGGGTGATATGCTGCTTTCAATGGGCTCTGATATGATACGCCTGCAATGTGCCTTTATTGACACACCAGAGGTTGAGCGCCTGTGCGATTTTGTGGGCGAGCAGCGGGGCTATGAATCGGCTTATATGTTGCCTGAGTTTGTGGGCGACGATGAAGGGGGCGTAAAAGATGTTGACCTTGAAAACCGCGACGCTTTGTTTGATGATGCCGCCCGCCTGATTGTGCTGCACCAGCAGGGTAGTACCTCGCTGATACAGCGCAAACTAAAGCTGGGGTATAACAGAGCCGGCCGACTGATTGACCAGCTGGAGGCAGCTGGCATTGTAGGGCCCTTTGAGGGCAGCAAGGCCAGAGAGGTGCTGGTGCATGACGAATATGCCCTTGAGCAGCTTTTAAATGATATTAGCAGCCGGTAATTCTATTGAATTAACCTGAAGGCAAAATAATAATTAACAAAAAAATACGACCTTTGTATTTGTTTAGGCACATTATTTGATTGTATTGTACCAACTGAATTAAAGGATTGCGTTAGATCCCGTTTATGTAACTAATTGATAGGAAGTTATTCATGAAAAAGACGATTTGTATGGTAGTGGTGCTGTTGGCCTTTGTAAAGCTGGCAGTAGCGCAGTACGACCCCAACGCCAAGAAAGTTTTAGACAACATGAGCCGCAAGTACAAAGCCATACCTGCATTCAGGGCTAATGTGTCTTACTCACTGGTTAACGAAACTGAAAATCTTAATGAAGAGTATACAGGCAAGGTTATAGTAAAAGGCGATAAGTATTTTCTAGCCCTTGCCGGCCAGGAAGTGATTAACGACGGTGAAACACTATGGACGTACCTGGAAGAGATTAATGAGGTAAATATTACCAATTATGACCCTGACGACGAAGAGTTTACGCCATCTAAGATTTACAATATTTATGAGTCTGGCTACAAGTACACACTGCTGGCCGAGGTAGTGATGGGCGGCCAACCGGTAAATGTGGTTGAGCTGGTGCCTGAAGATCAAAACAGCCAGTTTTTTAAGGTAACCCTATATATTGGTAAGGCCGATAGCAGCTTAAAAAGCTGGCGTACCTTTGACCGCAATGGCAATGTGTATGTGTATACCATTTCAGACTTTAAAGAAGATGCCACCATTCAAGATAGCTTTTTTAAGTTTGATGCAGCCGCCCACGAGGGGGTTGAAGAGGTAGATTTTAGATAGACTACTGTAACACCTGTATTTATTGCAAATTTAGAGCTTAGGCTGCCCGCAGGCAGCCTTTTTTATTAATCACCAATAAAGTATTGGTGCCGCTATTCTGCGCCTGGTTGGCAAGATATAAGTACCCCTCCTTCTGGTTAATTGCCATTTAGCGCCTTGTAACCACGTAACCACTTATATAGGTTAAAGCTTTTAGCAGTCAGTGGTTTAGGCATGGTGTTTGCTGTTTATTACTTGCTTAAGCTTAGCCCCACTGAGGGGCAACTACCTAATATTAAATGAGCATGGAATTGAAGAGGCAAAGAATTAGTATGTTGCTGCTGCTGTTTTTTCTTTTGATGCAGCAGGCGCTTGCGCAGGATTATATGAAGGCGTGGCGCATTTTAGATGAAATGAAACACCGGTACGAGCGGGTGGGCGTCAGGGCCACCTTTTCGTTTGATCAGGATTTGGTAGGTAGCCACCCCTGCCAGGGAGAGGGTACCCTGCTGCTGAAAGAGGGCATGTTCAGGATGGCGTTTGATGGGCAGGAGGTTATTAATGACGGGCATACCGTTTGGACTTACCTTGAAGATGAAAACGAGGTGAACGTGACTGAGTATGACCCTGATAGCGATGGCATGAGCCCCTGGAAGCTGATTACCACGTATGAAGACCGGTTTGAGTTTACCCTGGAGTATGTTGGCCTGGAGGAGGTAGATGGTGAAACAGTGCATGTGATTGACCTGGTGCCGCGCGGCTTTCATGATTGGCTTGAGCATGCCCGTATTTATGTAACTGAACAGGCCAATACGTTAAAAGGGTGGGTATTAAGCGCCCGCAACGGAGGTGAGAGTACGTATATTATTACGGATTACAGAGAAGACCTGTTTTTACGTGACAATGATTTTACTTTTCATGAAAGAGACTACCCCAGTGTTGAAATCATTGAGTTCAGATAAATCAAATCACTATCTTTGTACAAGTATTACAGGCTACCCAGGCGGTGGCCTTTTTTGTACTTGACCCTGCACCCTTTTATGACTACTGAAGCCCTATTTGAGCAGATTAAAGCCAGGCAAAGCTACCTTTGTGTGGGTTTAGATACTGATATACAGCGCATACCCAAACACCTGCTGAACGAGCCTGACCCCATTTTTGCCTTTAACAAGCAAATCATAGACGCTACGGCCCCTTATTGTGTGGCCTTTAAGCCTAATACAGCGTTTTATGAGGCTATGGGCCCCAGCGGCTGGGCCAGCCTTGAAAAAACTGTAAACTATATACCTGACACCCATTTTACCATTGCCGATGCCAAGCGGGGCGATATTGGTAATACCTCTAAGTTGTATGCCAGGGCATTTTTTGAACAGCTTAATTTTGATGCTGTAACTGTAGCCCCGTATATGGGCAGTGATTCTGTGCAGCCGTTTCTGGCCTTTGAAGGCAAGTATGTGGTGTTGCTGGCCCTTACTTCAAATACCGGCAGTGCTGACTTTCAGTTTCAGCTGTTGGGCAACGGGGCACCCCTGTACCAGCAGGTGCTGCAAACCTCAAGCAGCTGGCCCCATGCCAACAGGTTAATGTATGTAGTTGGGGCCACCCAAACAGCGCACCTGGCAGAGGTACGTGCCCAGGTGCCGAACCACTTTTTGCTGGTGCCAGGTGTGGGCGCGCAGGGCGGCAGCCTTGAGGAGGTAAGCCGCCATGGCATGAACAGCCAGTGCGGGCTGTTGGTTAATGCCTCACGCAGCATTATTTATGCTGATAGCGGCCCTGATTTTGCACAGCATGCGGCCCATGCCGCCAAGGCCCTGCAGCAACAAATGGCTACTTACTTACAAAAGTATATTTGATATTTCATAGAATAATGTAACTTGTTGGTATACATCAACGAGTACTATGCGCGAACACTTTCTGCACTTTGTATGGCAGTTTCAATACTTTAATAAAACCCAGCTGCAAACCGTTTGTGGGCAGCCTATTGATATTATTCGCCCTGGCTTTAGTAATGCCAATGCCGGCCCTGATTTTAGTATGGCCCATGTAAATATTGGCAGTACTGAATGGCACGGTAACATTGAAATTCATTACCGCTCTGCCGAGTGGCGGCAGCATAAACACCAGCATGATGCTGGCTATAATAATGTAGTGCTGCATGTGGTTTGGCAACATAATGAAGAAGCCCAACGCAATGATGGCACCCAAATACCTGTGCTTGAGTTGCACAACCGTATTGACCCCACGCTGATTGACCGTTACGAGCGCCTGGTTAAGGCAGAGCTGGCTATACCCTGCGCTGACCAGCTGGCCCAGGTGCCCAAGCTGGTGCTGCATGATATGCTTGACCGCAGCCTGGTAGAGCGGCTGGAACAACGCACCCAACAGGTGGCCGCCCTGCTGAAAGAGAATGGCGGCGATTGGGAGGAAACCACCTGGCAGTTGCTGGCCAAAAACTTTGGGTTTAAAACCAATAGCGATGCGTTTTTCAGGCTGGCACAAACTTTACCACTTAATACGCTGGCCCGGCACGCCAACAGCCTTACCCAGCTTGAAGCCCTGCTGTTTGGGCAGGCGGGCCTGTTAGCCGCGGCTACCGCCAGCCCTTATGTAGATGAGCTAAAGCGCGAATACCACCTGCTGGCCGCCAAATACCAGTTAACTGCCCGGCAGCTAAACCCCACCATGTTTAAGTTTTTGCGGTTACGCCCGGCCAACTTCCCTACGGTGCGGCTGGCCCAACTGGCGGCCTTTTTACACCGCCACACGCGCCTGTTTTCTGTAATGCTTAACACCCAGCAGCCCAAAGACCTGCTGCCCCTGTTTAAGGTCAATACCTCTGCCTACTGGCAAAACCATTACCACTTTAAAAACCCCAGCCAGCCCACCGCCAAGGTACCAACCCTGGGCAAAGCCAGCATTGAAAACATTATGATCAATACCGTGGCGCCCATTATGTTTTATTATGGTATGTATGCCGCCCAGGACCTGTATACTGACCGTGCCCAGCGTTTGTTGCAGGTGCTGGCACCAGAAAAAAACCACATCATTACAAAGTTAAAGTGGGTGGGCCTTCCGGTAGATAACGCTGCCGATAGCCAGGGAGCCCTGCAGCTACACAACCAGTATTGTGCTGAAAAGCGCTGCCTGAGCTGTAAAATTGGCACATCACTGTTGGCACAACCCACCATGGAGGCTCATTAGTGGAGGTACATAATTTGCCAGCCCGGCTATGATACTACCCCATATTGCCTACTTTTAAGGAATGAACTTTTTTACTGTATTGAACGTACTTGGCCTTGGGGTATTGGTGTGGTGGTTTGGCCGTTACTGGCGGCAAACAGCCCTGCGCCTGGCCTACTGGCCAGGGCTGGTGCTTAAGCTGCTGGCCGGTTGGCTGCTGGGCTGGCTGTATTACAATTACTACGGCCAGGGCGATACCCTGGAGTTTTACAACTATGCCACCCAACTGGCTGAGGCCGCTGGCCAGGCACCAGGCCACTACATACAGTTTTTGTTTGGGTTTGACGCTGGCCCCTTTGACGCACAGCTGCCCCAGCTGGCACAGGCAGCCCCACGGGTATTGTTTTTTGTGAAAATACTAAGCGTAGTGGCCGTTTTAACTGGCAGCCAGTATTGGTTAATGGGGCTGTACCTATCATTATTTAGCTTTTTAGGTATGTTTTACCTGGCCATTGTGATGCACCGCCACCTCAACAGCAGGCCGGTGCCACTGGCCCTTGCGTTTTTGTTTTTTCCTTCAGTGGTTTTTTGGAGCAGCGGCGTACTGAAAGAGAGCCTAATGGTAGGCCTGCTAGGGTTTGCCATTGGCGCGTTTATTACCTTTTACCAGGCCAAAAAAGCCAATTGGTTGTACCTGGTACTGGTGGGCATATTGGTGTGGCTGCTATTTAATTTTAAATACTACTATGCGGCCGTGCTGGTGCCTGTGCTGGTTACGGCTTATACCATAAAAGTGCTACAGGCCAATAACGAGGTGCTGCGCCACAAGCCGGGCATTATGCTGCGTTTTTGGTTTTTGGTATTTATTGTACTGTTGCTGGTGGCTTCATCATTGCACCCCAACCTGCAGCCAGCCAACTTTTTGCAGGCCATAGTAACCAACCACAACCTGACGTTAGAGGCCAGCCAGCCCCACAGCATGGTGCATTTTTATGAGTTGCAGCCCACCTGGGGCAGTGTGCTGCTCAATGCCCCGCTGGCCCTGTGTACGGGGCTGTTCAGGCCTACCATTATAGAAGCCGCCACCATGACGCACGTGCCCGCCGCCGTTGACAATACCCTTGTGCTGGTGCTGGTGTTTATGGCCATTTGGCAGTACAAACGGTGGAAGCCCCTAAAACTTACCCCGCTGTTAGTAGGGCTGTTTGTATACTGTGGGGTGCTGGCCATCTTCCTGTCACTTTCAGCCCCTAACCTGGGTGCCATATTCAGGTACCGTGTAGGGTATATGCCGCTGTTTGTTTACTTATTGTTTGAAGCCAACCCGGCCTTGCTGGGCTTTGTGGCGCGGTTGCGCCACGCATTGAGCAGCCAGGGCCAAGGCAAGTAAAAAACGTATACAAACAGCCAGGGCGTTTGCCAGTCGGCAATACCAAACAGGGCTACTGTGCCCCAATGAAAGGCTACGCCCCCCACCAGCCACCAGGGCAACAGCCTGCGGTGCCACCAGGCTGTCAAGAACCCAAGCTGAAATACCAGTGCTGCCGCTGGCAAAATGGTGGTGAGCCAGGGCTGCTGTGCCACCCAAAGCCCGGCCGGGGCCTGGTGCATAATTAAGTAAGTGCTAAAGGTATGGGCACTGGCCCATTGGGGGCCGGCGGTAAACAGCTTTTCAAGGCCTGCCACGGTATATACTGCTGCCACACACAATTGTATGGCCCCCAGTGCGCTGCTGGCTTGTAGGGGGGGCTGCCCCTGCCTGTATTTCTGTTGATGCTTTTGCCATTGCTTTACCAGCAGGGGCATGAGCAGGGCGCAGTAGGTTAAGGTGGCATAGCGGTGGTCAGTTTTTTCAAAAGCATAAAAAAAGGCCTGGGCATAAACCAGCAGACCTGCAAAGGCAATGCTGCCCCAAAATGGCCGGTAGGTGGTGGCGCACCACAGGCAGCAGCCCAGCAGTAGGGTAGTAACTATTTGCAGCCAGCCCAGGCTGGGGTAGGTGGGGTGTAGCAGGGCCAGCCAACCTGTGGGGCGGTAAAAAGCGGCCACTTTGCTATAGCCAGCCAGGTCAAAGTACCAGTCATGTGTATAGTACAGGCAGCCCAGGTAAAACAGGGCTATTAGCCAGCGCAATGCCTTAGGGGTAGTGGGCACTGCCAGGCGCTGTTGTAGGGCAGGCAGCAGCCGGTGCCGCCAGGCCAGCCAGGCCAGTACCAGCAGGCCTGCAAAGGCCATGCGCCAAAACACCTGATCGGCCTTGGCCATAAAAAAGGCTGCATCAAAACGTTGCTGCTCTACCAGCAGCCTGGGGGAGGCGGCATGCAGCAACTGGTTAAACCATGGCGGCGCCTGGCCTGCAAGG
>CAZXTW010000259.1:0-7956 GCA_964643525.1 uncultured Roseivirgaceae bacterium | reverse complement strand
ACGCTCCAGGGCCTGCTCAACAGCCAGCCTGATAGCAGCGGCAGCGGCATCCATACCAAATGAGGTTTCAAGCAGCATGGCGGCAGACAATATAGCTGCCATGGGGTTGGCAATATCTTGCCCGGCGGCTTCCGGGTAAGAACCATGTATGGGTTCATACAAACCTACCTTACTACCAACCGAAGCCGAAGGCAGCATGCCCAATGAGCCTGTAATGACCGAAGCCTCGTCAGTAATAATATCACCAAACATATTTTCAGTAAGCACCACATCAAAAAAAGAGGGCCCCTGAATAAGCTTCATGGCGGCATTATCTACAAACATAAAATCAAGCGTTACCTCAGGGTAATGCGCTGCCGCAAACTGCTGCACTGTTTCGCGCCACAGGCGTGAGGTGGCCAGCACATTGGCCTTATCAACCAAAGTCACATGGTTGCGGCGTTTGGTAGCAGCCTCAAAAGCCAGGCGGCTAATGCGCTCAATCTCTTCTGTGCTATACACACAGGTATCAAAAGCCTGCGTGCCTGCCTCATTGCGCCCCCTGGGTTGCCCAAAATAAATGCCGCCCGTTAACTCACGAAACACCACAAAATCGCTGCCACTAATAATTTCACGCTTCAGGGGCGAGGCATCTTCAAGCAGGGGGTAGCTCTTTACGGGCCTGATATTGGCAAACAGGCCCAGCTGCTTGCGCATGGCCAGCAGGCCCTGTTCTGGCCTTACCTTGGCCTTGGGGTCGTTGTCATACTTAGGGTGCCCAATAGCACCAAACAAAATGGCATCTGCCTTTTGGCAGCACTGCAATGTAGCCTCCGGAAAGGGGTTGCCCGTGGCATCAATAGCCGCTGCACCTATCAGTGCCTCTTCATAATTAAACTCGGCACTGTAGCGTGCTGCAACTGCATCTAATACCTTAATGGCCTGTTGGGTTACCTCTGGCCCAATGCCATCACCACCCAACACCGCTATATTCTTTTTTGTCATGTACTAATTCAATTAATCATTCAAAATGCCAGCAAAGCATTCATATTTATAAAGCTACCTTCAGTGACATTAATTATTCATTATTAACTAATAATTAAAGCCTTGCTGTTTCAAACGCCACAATCTTATCTCGCTGGCTCACAATAAAATCAATATCGTCATACCCGTTTAGCAGGCAGGTTTTCTTATAGGCGTTAATCTCAAATGAGGTTGGCGGTATGGCTTCATTGCTCAGGGCAAACGTCTGTGCTTCAAGGTTTACAGTAACCTGCGCCTGTGCGTTAGCAGTTATGGCGTCAAACAACTGCTGCAGGTACGCATCAGACACCTGTATGGGCAGCAGCCCATTATTCAGGGCATTGTTTTTAAATATATCAGCAAAAAAGCTCGATACCACCACCTTAAAGCCATAATCATACAGGGCCCAGGCGGCATGCTCTCTGCTTGAGCCACAGCCAAAGTTTTTACCAGCCACCAGCACCTGGCCCTGGTAAGTACCGGTATTCAATACAAAATCTGCCTTGGGCTCTCCCTGCTCGTTATACCGCCAGTCTCTAAACAGGTTGTTACCAAACCCCTCACGGGTGGTGGCTTTCAAAAAACGGGCGGGTATAATCTGGTCGGTATCCACATTTTCAATGGGCAGGGGCACCATGGTAGTGGTTAAAGTAGCAAACGCTTCCATAAGGTTAAATGTGTTCTCTAATATCAGTAACATACCCGTTAATGGCAGTAGCTGCCGCAGTAAGCGGGCTGGCCAAAAAAGTACGTGCGCCCGGGCCCTGGCGCCCTTCAAAATTACGGTTTGATGTGCTTACACAATACTTGCCCTTGGGCACCTTATCTTCATTCATGCCCAGGCAGGCGCTACAGCCAGGTTCACGCAGGTAAAAGCCGGCTTCGGCCAATACCCGGTCTAACCCCTCGGCTTTGGCCTGCTGGCGTACCTGCATGCTGCCAGGCACAATCAGGGCCTCCACATGGCTGGCCTTCTGCTTACCCTTCACATAATCGGCCACCATGCGCAAATCTTCAATGCGCGAGTTGGTGCAACTGCCAATAAACACATAGTCAACTGGCTTACCCAGCAACTGGTTGCCGGGCTTTAGCCCCATATACTCTAATGACTTACTGAACGAAGCCCTGTTGCTGTCGGCGCTGCCGTCAAGTGTAGGCACGGCTGCGTCAATGGCAATGCCCATGCCAGGGTTGGTGCCATAAGTAATCATAGGGGCAATATTGGCAGCCTCAAAAGTATGCACAGTATCAAACGTGGCCCCGGCATCGGTATGCAGTGTGCCCCAATCGGCCACAGCAGCTTCATAAGCGGCGCCTTCAGGGGCAAACTCCTTGCCTTTTACATAATCAAAAGTGGTTTGGTCTGGCGCAATCATGCCCCCACGGGCCCCCATTTCAATGCTCATATTGCAAATGGTCATCCGGGCTTCCATGCTCAGGTCTCTAATGGCGCTGCCGGCAAACTCAACAAAATGGCCGGTGCCGCCACTGGTGCTAATCTGCGCAATAATATACAGCACAATATCTTTTGAAAGCGTGCCGCTGGGCAGCGTGCCCTCAACTGCAATCTGCATGGTTTTAGGCTTGTACTGCAAAATGCACTGTGTGCCCAGTACCTGCTCTACCTCGCTGGTGCCAATACCAAAAGCAATGGCACCAAACGCCCCGTGGGTTGAAGTATGGCTGTCGCCACAAACAATAGTCATCCCGGGTTGTGTAATGCCCAGTTCGGGGCCAATTACATGCACAATGCCCTGGTAGGGGTGGCCCAGCCCATACAGCGTAATGCCGTGCTTTTTGCAATTTTCTGTCAGCTTATCTACCTGTTGCCGGCTCAGGGCCTCACGTATAGGCAGGTGCTGGTTTTCTGTGGGTACATTGTGGTCGGCCGTGGCCACCGTATGCTGGGGCCTGGAAACGGGCAGCCCCCGTTTTTCTAAGCCTGCAAAGGCCTGGGGGCTGGTTACTTCATGAATGAAGTGCTTATCAATATACAACAAATCGGGGCCATCAGGCACGCTGGTTACCACGTGCCTGTGCCATACCTTATCAAATAAAGTCTGTGGCTTCAATCTTCTAATTCCTTTTTTGGGTTTGTGCTCAAACTAAAAATAGTGCTTTTTGCTCACATTACGAGGCCATGGCCTGGTATTCATTAACCAGCTCGTGCAGGTCATTGTCTTCCACCTGTTTCTTTTCATCAGCCATTTCTAAAAAGCGCAGGTAAATCGTTTCAAGGTCGCCCTTAGAGTACATATAGCCCAGGTTTTCAAGGCGGTGGCGCAGGGCGTGGCGGCCGCTGCGGGCTGTAAGCACTATGTCAGACTTTTCAACTCCTACATCTTCAGGGGCAATAATCTCATAATTTTCGCGGTGCTTCAAAAAACCGTCCTGGTGTATGCCAGACGAGTGGGCAAAAGCATTGGCCCCAACAATGGCCTTATTAGGCTGTACCGGCATGCGCATTAAGCGGCTCACCAGCTTGCTCATGGCATTGAGGCGGGTGCTGTCAATATTATGGGTTAAGCCCAGGTAAGGGTGGCTTTTTAAAATCATCACTACCTCTTCTAATGAAGTGTTGCCGGCTCGCTCGCCAATGCCGTTCATCGTAACCTCTACCTGGCGGGCACCGTTCTGCAAGCCACTAATGGCATTGGCAGTGGCCATGCCCAAATCATTATGGCAGTGCACTGAAATAATGGCCTTATCAATATTAGGCACATGATTATACAAATAGTTAATGCGCTCACCAAACTGCCAGGGCAGTGTATAGCCTGTGGTATCTGGTATATTCACTACGGTGGCCCCGGCGTGAATCACGGCCTCAACCATGCGCGCCAGAAACTGCTTGTCAGCACGGCCGGCATCTTCAGCATAAAACTCTACATCGTCAACAAACTTACGGGCATACCGTACAGCCTCAACCCCTTGCTCAAGCACCTTCTCACGCGTTGACTTCAGCTTGTGCTGAATGTGGATGTCTGACGAACCAATACCAGTATGGATTCTGGGCCTTTTGGCAGGCTTCAGGGCCTGGGCTGCCAGGTTAATATCCATGGCAATGGCACGTGAAAGGGCACATACCGTTGTCTCTTTAACGGCTCGGGCAATTTCTGACACTGAGTTAAAATCGCCTGGGCTCGACACCGGAAAACCCGCCTCAATCACATCTACCCCCATCTCTTCAAGCCCCAGTGCCACCTGTACCTTTTCTACAGTGTTTAACTGGCAACCGGGCACCTGCTCGCCGTCACGAAGCGTGGTGTCGAAAATGTACACCCTTCCATTTGTTTCAGACATATTCAAATTGTTTATATTAGCACTACTTTCATCATTTCCTACTGCCGAAAATAGGCCAATCGCGTTGAGGCTCTAAACCAAAATATTGGCCTGATTCCGAAACCCAAAAAATATATTGCACGTGCCAATAGGTTGGTTGCCAGTGGTTTGTGTTATTGAGTTTGTAAAAGAATTTACAATGTCCAAAGCCGAAAAAGACTCATTATACCTGTTAATAAAGTCAATGACTAAGGCCGAAAAACGCAACTTTAAGTTGTATGCCAACCGCATCAGTACCGGGGGGCAGGCCAAATTTATCAGGTTGTTTGACTTAATTGACCAGCAGAAGGAATTAGATGAAGAAACCCTTTTGCAAAAAGAAAGTGCCATTAAACGCAGCCAGCTTTCTAACCTGAAGGCCCACCTGTACCGGCAAATACTTACCAGCCTGCGCCTGAGCCACGTGCAATACAATGCCGATATTGAAATCAGAGAGCAGCTTGATTATGCCCGTATACTGTACAACAAAGGGCTGTATACCCAGAGCCAGAAAATGCTGGAACGCATCAAGGCAAGGGCCGAAAAAGAACACCGCTACACCCTGCACCTTGAAATACTGGAGTTTGAAAAGTTTGTTGAACTACAGTACATCACGGCAAGCACGCAGGGCAAAGAAGGGCGTGCTGAGCAGCTTACCCAGCATATTGAGCAGGTGGGCCAGAACGTGCTTATGAGCAACCGTTTCTCTAACCTGGCCCTTTCATTGTACGGGTTATACCTTAAAGTAGGGCATGCCCGTAATCGGGGCGACTACCACCTGGTAAAAGATTACTTTGAAAGCCGCCTGCCCCAGCACAACCCTGCCCACCTGGGCCTGCTTGAAAAAATATACCTTTACCAGGCCAAGGCATGGTACTACTACATTGTGCAGCACTTCTCAATGTCATACCGCTACGCCCAGGGCTGGGTTAACCTGTTTCATTGGCATACTGAGCTGGTAGGCCAGCAAACTGATTTGTACGTACGTGGCCTGTACCAGTTGCTGCTGGCCCAGTTCAAGGCCAGGGCCTACAACAAATTTACCACCACCCTTAGCCTGTTGCAGCAACTGCGCCAAAACCCTGAAGTACACATTACTGAAAACAACAACATTCTGTTATTTCTGTACACCTCATTGGGTACCATTAACAAGCACTTTTTAGAGGGCTCATTTACTGAAGGGGTAACCCACCTGCCCGCCATTGAAAATGAGCTGTTGCAGCTTGAAAACCGCATTGACGACCATTGGCTGCTGCTGTTTAACTACAAAATGGCCTGTATGTACTTTGGCGCTGGCCTGAACCGCAAGGCCATTGAGCACCTGAACAAAATCATTAACTATAAAGACGTTAAAGTACGTGAAGACATTCACTGCTTTGCACGCATACTGAGCCTTATTGCCCACTATGAGCTGCAACATGTTGATTTGCTTGACTACCAGGTGCGTACCGTATACCGCTTTCTGGCCAAGATGGATAACCTGCAACAGGTGCAACAAGAGGTGTTTAAGTTTTTACGTAACCTAAGTGCCATTTTACCCAGCGACCTGCCCAATGCTTTTGTGCAGTTAAAAAACAAACTACAGGTAGCAGCCAAAGACCCGTTTGAGCGGCGGCCCTTCATGTACCTTGATATTATTTCGTGGCTGGAAAGTAAAATAGAAAACCTGCCCGTGCAGCAGGTTATACAACGCAAATTTGCCACCAATGGGTTTGACTAAGCGCTAGCGGTCAACCTCGCCCATTACAAAATCAAGGCTGCCCACAATAGCTATCAGGTCGGCCACCATAGTGCCCCGTGAAATCTCAGGCAATACAGAAAGGTTCACAAAGCAGCATGAGCGTACCTTACAACGAAAGGGCACATCACTTTTGCCGTCGGCCCTGAAAAAGAAGCCCAGTTCGCCTTTAGGGTTTTCAGCCCTTACATAAAAATCCTGTGCTTTGGGCCGTATCTTCCTGGGCACCAGCTGGCGCGGGTCAAAATCACGGTCACGCTTCAGGTCGGTACTGAGGCGCTGTAGGCACTGCCTGATAATGCGTACTGACTCAAAGCACTCTTTCACGCGTACCCACGTACGATCCCAGCAGTCGCCAGTAGTGCCCATGGCCCCCTCGCCAATAGGTACCTCAAACTCCAGTTCAGGGTAGGCCGAGTAGCCATCTACCCGCCGCAGGTCATAGCGCAGGCCCGAGCCGCGCAGCACCGGCCCGCTTACCCCATAATTAATGGCCACGGGCAGGGGCAGCACACCTACCTTGGCGGTGCGCTCAATAAAAATCTTATTCTCAATAATCAGCCGGTCCATCTCTACCAGCTTAGGCTCAAGGTAATCAATAAATTCCTGGCAGCGTTGCTCAAAGCCCACGGGCAGGTCATAATACAGCCCGCCAATCCATATATAATTATACAGCATGCGTGCGCCGCAGGTCCATTCAAGCAGGCGCAAAATATGCTCGCGGTCACGCATAAGCCATAAAAAGGGCGTAAAAGCACCAATATCAAGGCCATAAGTGCCTATAGCCACAAAATGCGAGGCTATCCGGTTCAATTCGGCCACCACAATACGGCAATACTCTACCCGCTTGGGTAGTTGGTCGGCAATGCCCAGCATACGCTCAACGCCCATGGCCCAGGCATGTTCACTGTTCATGGCCGCCACATAATCAAGCCTGTCTACAAACGGAATGGACTGGTTATAGGGTAGGTTTTCAGCGTGCTTCTCAAAGCAGCGGTGCAGGTAGCCCAGGTGGGGCACTACGTCCTTCACCACCTCACCCTCAGTAATCACCTCAAGGCGCATTACCCCGTGTGTGCTGGGGTGCTGCGGGCCAATATTCACCATCATCTCATCATCGGCCAGCTTGGCGGTGTCATACTTTGTTGGGGCCGAGGCAGCCAGGTTTTCAGGCTTAAAATCGTACTGTATCTCTACGGGCATGCTGTGGTCAGTTCTGTTGTGGGGCTTCGGGGGTGGGGCCAGGCTCATCACGGGCATAAGGCACCGTCAGGCCGTGGTAATAGGCCTGCTCCTGGTAGTCTTTACGTAAGGGGTGGCCCTGCCAGTCGGCAGGCATCAAAATGCGGCGCAGGTCAGGGTGCTGCTCAAAATAAATGCCCAGCAGGTCGTAAGCTTCGCGCTCATGCCAGTTGGCCCCGCGCCAAATGGCCGTTACGCTGGGCACCCTGGGCATGGCTGCCTCTCCGGCTTCCGTAGGCCTGGGCAGCACTACCTGCAAGGCCAGCTGCCGGTTATAGGGTATTGAGGTCAGGTGGTACACCACCTCCATAGTACCTTGCTCAGGCCCGTTGTCAAGCCCGGTCAGGCAGGCCAGGTGGTCAAAATACGTAGCCTCATGGCGGTGCAACAGTGCGCAGACTGCGGCAATCTGCGTAGCCTCAATGACCAGGCTGGGCGGGGTATTGGCCTCATTGCTGCCTTTTACCACTTCAGCCCCCAACTCGGCTTCTATAATTGCTATATATTGTTCTAAACTCAAATCAACTAATCATTACCAACTCATCATTCATAACTAATAACTCATCACCCTCCCCAACTCATCCCCCCGATCAAATACCCCCCCCAAAAAATCATCACTCATAATTCATAACTAATAACTCATCACCCTCCCCAAC
>CAZXTW010000258.1:0-8096 GCA_964643525.1 uncultured Roseivirgaceae bacterium | reverse complement strand
CACTCATATAGTGCTATCCTTAGTAAGCAAGGCGGTATATAAAACTAGCTTATTAAAGTTTTATATCAATCAATAAAATATATAGTAGTAGGAAACTATGCGTAAAAACAAATTGATCAGATCAATAGGTTTTAAATTCAAACGGCACTTCTACCAGTTCAGAAAACTCCTCGCCTGCTTCTTCCATGTCTTCATCGTCTTCATGAAAATACCAAACAATGGTAGTGCCATCAATATCTTCTAAGCGCGACAATACGTCAAGTATCAGCTTTGACGATGCCGTGTTGAAATATTCCAGTTTAAAAACAAACTCAGTTTTTGAGTTGGGGTTATCGTTATAGGTGTCAATCCAATCAAGAATGGGCTGGTAAAATTCAGCTGAATCTTCAGGGAGAGACCTGCCCGAAATTTCAAAAATACCATTGCCTTGGTCAAGCAATATTTTGGGGGTATCCTCTGTTCCTTCAAGATTAATGATTTCCATATCTTTGTATCAATTTAATATTCTAACTACGTTGGGCAAATGGCTTTTGTTAAAGCCTCGAAATGACTGTTTTTAATGAAAAGAACGACATGCTGTCGTCAATGGGGTGAAAGTCATACTCAAGTTGACGGCCTGACTTTCTGGCCATATCAACAAACCCCAGGCCCGCACCACCTTTATCAGACAATTCACTGTTTTTGATAATCTCTTTGTACAAGGCTTTCAACCCATCCTTATCCAAACTGTTTATCTTGTCTAACCGTGCCTTCAGTTCGTCTATTTTATCGTTCTTAACAGCATTACCAGAGGTGATCAGGTAATAATCATCTTTTTTACCTATGATGAATATTGCTTCGTTGCGTTTGGTAATGGTGGCATCACCCTCGTCACCGTGCTTGACAATATTCTGCAAACACTCTACCATCACATTAAACACCTTTCTTTTTATGCTAGATTCTTCACCCATAGAGTCCATATTCCGCTCTGCCATTGATAACACAGACTTGGTGATCTCTTGAGTGAATTCCCCTTCATAAACTAGAATCAGGTGATGTTCTAGCATCGTTTTATGCAGGTCATAGATATATTTCATAGGTCTAACTATTTAAATTCGTTTTGGCAAATGATCATTATACCTGATATTCACTATTTATTGTATAAAAAATCACAAATGCTATTGCAGGTTAAATTAATATATTTTTACCTATTAAGCTATCATTTAAAACCTAATGCCAATCAGTAGCACATCGTCAGTCTGCTTCTGGTTGCCCTTCCAATTATCCCACGAATTGGCAATGGTATCATAAACATCAACCATGGGTTTGTCGTGGTTGTCCTGCAGCATCTGCCGCAAGCGTTTGGGGCCAAACTTACGGTTGTCGGGGCCACCAAACTGATCGGGGAAACCGTCTGAGCAGAAGAAGATGGAGTCTCCCGAGTTGACCTCAATTACATTATTGGTAAAATTAGTCTGATTCTTATAAATCCCACCACCAATCGGGAACTTATTACCCTTAATTTCCTGCAATTGGCCGTCTTTAATAAAGTACAGGGGCCGGTGCGCACCGGCATATTCTACCTGCCCCAGTTCAAGGTTTATCTTACAAAGGGCTATATCCATACCGTCTTTTGTACGTGAATCGTCTTGGTCTTGTCTCAGTGTTTGGGTTACTCCTTCATCTAGCTGGTCAAGAATTTTACCAGGGCTATCTACCTTGCGGCTGCGAACAATATCATTCAGTAAGAAATAACCAATCAATGAAATTAAGGCACCCGGTACGCCATGACCAGTACAATCTACCGCAGCAATGAAAATATTGTTGCCAATTTTCATAAACCACGGAAAGTCACCACTAACTACATCACGCGCACGGTAAAAAATAAACGACTGCGGCAACACCTTCCTGATAATGCTGTTGTTAGGCAAAATGGCGCCCTGTATCCGCTTGGCATAGTTTATACTTTCAGAGATCTTTTTGTTCTTGCTGGCAATCTCAAGCTCAATCAGCTTACGCTCGGTTATATCGTGCGATACAACAAGTACTGACTCTATATGCTCCTCTTCATTGTATTCTGGTATGGCATTTACTTGCATAATCCTATCGCCCATTACCGAGGGGAAGTCCATCTCAACAGCCACCTTCTCGTTAGAGTCATACACGTTTTGTAGTATATTCTTCCATTCATCAACAATGCGCTGATCCATATCAACCGCATCAATTGACTGGTTCAGGAAATGGTTGGCATTTTGGCCAGTATACGTTTCAATAACAGGATTAATGTAAAAGAAGCTACCCTCCTGGTCAACCCGCGTAATTAAGTCGGGCGAGTTCTCTGACAGGGCCTGCATCTTACTACGCATGCGTTCTTCCTGCTCAGCCCGGCGGCGCTCAGTAATATCACGCATATTCACTACCAGGCCTTGTATTGATGGGTCAGATAATAAGTTTTTACCCGTAGCCTCAAGCCAGATCATATCACCATCTTTGCGGCGGTATTGAAATTGCAGCGTTACAGTTTCAAAAGGCTTGTCAAGCAATTCCCTGAACATATCTTCATAAGCCTCTTTATACTCAGGGTGCACATTGTCAGTATCTTTACTACCAATCATTTCAGTGCTTTCATAGCCTAAAATGCGCTCAACTGAGGGGCTAATGTACCGTACTGAATGGTCTTCTTCATAGATTGAAATTACCTCAGAAGCATTTTGCAGTAAAATCTGCATACGGTTTTGCGTACGGTTTACCTCTTCTATCTGGTCTTCCAGGCGTTGGTTGGTGCGGCGTAGCTCTTCTTGCGTAGCTTCCATCTCTTCTGCGTTTTGCCGCAACTCGTTCTGCTGTATTTGCAGCTCGTCACTCATTTTTTGTGACTCTTCAAGCATGGTGCGGGTGCGCTCGTTCACCTTTATATTAAATACCGTACGGGCTATAATCACGCTAATTTCCTGTACAAACTTAATTTGCCGCTCTGTAAAGCGTTCAAAGCCAGCAAACTCAAGTACACCAAACACCTTTTCGTCGGTAATCATGGGCACAATCAGTATGCAGTTTGGCCGCTTGTCGCCCAGTAAGCCAGAGGTAATGGTTACATAATCATCAGGTATTTCGGTACGTAAAATAGTATCTTGTTCAATAGCAGCCTGCCCCACCAGCCCCTCGGCAAACTTAAACTGCGCCTTCAGGTATTTCTTTTTATTGTAAGCATAGCTAGACATCATTTCAATCACGTCATCACCATCTTCATGGTCAGCTTCGTTTACCACGTAAAACGCACCCTGTACTGCATCAATCTTATCGGTAATGAATGAAATCACATCATCACCCAGAAGCCCCAGCTCATTGTGCATCCGTAAAATCTCGCCTACTTCAGCTACACCGGTTACAATCCAGTTCCGTTCTTTATCTTTAATTTCAGACTCCTGTATACTGTCACGCATATTCAACAGGGCCAGCCCTAAGGTATCACGCTCGCTTAACGGCTTAAAATCAGCATCAAAATTGCCCTGTCCAATATTTTGAGCAAAGCTGGCCGTACGCCTTAACGATTGTACTACATCGCCTACCGCTTCGGCCATCTGCCCAATTTCGTCGTTACTTTTAGTTTCAACTGACTCAGGCAGCACCCCTTTACCCAACAACTGAATAACAGACTGCAGGCTAAACAGCGGGGTTACTAAAAAATTAGAGAATATAAATGCTATCACTGTGGCCAGCACAGCAATAATCACACCGGCCACAATAAAGTTGGTGCGCAGCCCTGAGGCCTCCTGCGCATACTCATACTCATTGATTTTAACTACCAACCCCCAGTTGGTCATGGGTATATGCTGCCAGGCAGCCAGCACCGCATTGCCGTTGTAGTCTTGCGTTTGTGCAGAACCCGCCTGCCCCTGTATAGCCATTTGCAACGGGCCAGCATAGGCACTTACCTTTACAATACTATTGGTAACGCTATCAAGCCTGAGGGTATTCAAAAACAAAATCTGGTCGTTGGCATCAGCCCCCAATATATACTCACCAGTTTCACCCAAGCCTTCAAAATCGTTCAATGCTGTTTGTATTGCTGCAAAATCAACCTTAAACAACAAAGTCCAGTTGCGGTTGCCACTATCGTCATTCATGGGCATACCCAGCCAGAAGTATGACTGGCCGTTGTCATGCCTGAGCTTACTCACAGCAAAGTTTGACTTGACGTCGTTAATAAAGGCTTTATCGCTGCTGGCCATATCATCAATAAAAATCTGCTGGCCAAAGCTTTCGTTAGTAGTTGTATAAACAGCTCCCCCGTTTTTGTATGTCAGGTGTGCTTCCAAAAGCCCAGGTAAGGTTGACAGGCTGCTGAAATACCCCTCAAATACAGGCTGGGTAATGGCATCAATACTGTCAGGGTTGGTGTCACGGTGGTTGTCTATAATGCCCAGCAGTTTTTGCAAATTCTGGTTTGAAGCCGAGTAAACCGCCTGGTTAGAAAAAGCGTGCAGGTAATTAGACAGTTCAGTGCGCTTGGTAACTGCAACTGCCTCAATATTTTGCAGGTACTTTTCTTTTAACGACACTTGCGCAAACTGAAATGCGATGTACCCAATTGTTGTAATGGCAAATAATATTACCAACAACATCAAAAAGGTAATCTTGGTGCTTATACTGATGTTTTTAAACATAAGGCAAGTATAAGAATTGGGCCATTATTGGCTGTTTAATTGTAGCTGAAACCTATCATTGTATGCTCCTACCAACTGAAATACCCCTGACAATAAACGCTCTTCTTTTTTACCAAAGGCGTTGAATGAGGCAATTTCAGCCACACCCACCAATTGTTCTTCATGGATTATTGGGATGAATATCATATGTGAAGGAGTGGCTTTTCCTAACCCTGAAAGGATTGAGATATAGCCCTCTGGAACTGCACTAATATTGGTAAGCTTGCCCTGTTTGGCTACCTGGCCCGCAAGGCCCTCACCAAACTCAAACCGCAGGGTGTCACTTTCAGCAATATAAAAAGCGTAAGATGCAAACAACTCAATCACGCGTTTGTCTTCAAAATCAGTTGCCAGGTACACTGCACCCTGGCTGGCCTCCAGGTGTTTGCAAACTTTTGAAAGTAAAGCCTCCAGGTTGGCCTTGCCAAGCTGGTCGCGCTCAAGTAATTGGCGGTATTCGTCAAGGGCTTCCATGGCTTCATCGTCATGATGGTCGCCGTCAGCCTCATCATTACCTTTTTGTTTGGCACTTGTATTAGAAATGGCAACGCCAACCTCGCCGGTTGTTTTTTCCTGACTGCGTAAGGCCACTAAAAATACCAGCGTAGCCACAAGCCCAAGTACCAGGGTAACCAATATAATAAGGTACAGAGGCTGTAATACCCCGGCTATTTGCCCCAACTCACTGCGGTCAATTACAGGGGTATCTGCCAAATTACCAGCCAGCTGGAACAGATAAAACGACGAAGCAAATATGCCTGCAATGAACAGAAGCAGAATGAAAATGCCAATACGTCTTAAATTTGCCCACATCTTTTATACGTTGGTTATTTGTAGCACTTATTTAAATCATCTAAGAACTTCACCAGCCCATCTACCGATAGCACATGATCAATTTCTGTGAGCTTCATGGCAGAGGTAGGCATGGTATCTATCATACACTCGGCGGGGTCTTGCACTACCGTTAAACCGCCCCTGTCTTTAATGCGTTTCATGCCCAGAGCTCCATCTCTGTTAGCACCTGACAGCAATATGCCTATCAACTTATTCTTATAGACATAGGCAGCCGTTTCAAGCATAATATCAATTGATGGCCTGCTGTTGTTTACCATTTCATCAGTAGCCAGGGCAAAGGTATTGCCCAACTCTATTGACAAATGGTAATTAGCAGGCGCCAGGTACACATTGCCCTTTTTGATTGTTTCTTTATCATAGGGCTCCATGACTGGCTTTATGCTTTTAATTGAAAGTGCTTCAACAAAGCCATTCCTCACATGTTTGAGCCGGTGCAAACACATGATGATTGGCAGTGGGAAGTTATCGGGTAAATTAGCCAGAATCCGGGTAATAACCTGAAAGCTTCCTGCAGAACCGCCAATTACTATTGCTTTATATTGATTACTTAGCTTAAACTTAGCCATTTCTAAGAATGACACAGGTTATTATCTTAATCCCTAATTTTTTTATAGATCTTCTCTTCGTTGTTCACCACTATGAACTTATTCGAAATCTCACACCATATCAATGATTCTTTTGACCCAATGATCAAATACCCGTACTTAAACAAGCTTTCATGCAGCTTTTTAAGTACCGTGTTTTGCAATGTCTGGTTAAAATAAATCATCACATTGCGGCACAGAATCAAATCAAACTTATTGAAAACACCTCCTTTCACCAGGTCGTGTATCCTAAATGATACATTACTTACCAGTGAGGGATCCATAATTGCTTTACCGTTCGATTCACGAAAATAGTTATACAGTCCTCGCTCACCTTGCACCCTAATGTAATTCTTTTCGTTAAGCTCCATATTCTTTACAGAATACTCACCTTTTTTGGCCTTATCTATAATCTTGGAGTCAAGGTCGGTAGCAATAATCTTGGCTTTATCTAACATGCCCATTTCTTTGAGCAGGATGCACATCGAAAACACTTCTTCGCCAGACGAGCAGCCCGCATGCCAAATACTAATGGCATTATGATTGAGTAATATATTGGGGATTATATGGTCACGCAGCTCTCTCCAGAAAGAAGGGTCGCGAAACATTTCAGTAACATTAACAGTTACCTCAGACACAAATTCATCAAAAAATCTTTTGTCTTCTCTTAAGCGCCTCACCAATGCATCTACTGAATTGAATTTGTACAACTCTAATATGCGCTGTATCCTACGCTTAAATGACGACATTGCGTAATTCGTGAAATCAATGTCGTAATTATCCTTAATAACGTCAGTAAGCCTCCTTAAATCAGCTATTTCAATTTCCTGCATATCTCGGGGGTGAGTTTAACAGCATAAGACATAGAACACCTGTCAGTCAAAGCTTTTTACAATAGCTTGTTCACATCCCTGAATGGCTAAAGTGATCAAGCACTAAAACTAACTAAAATTCAAAATAAACGAATATGATACGAATTATATTTCCTAATCTATACCTGAATAGCACCTTGTAATATAATTTACCATTGTTCATATTCAATGAGTTAAGCAGCCCACAGGCATTTTTTATGGCTTGCTAGGCATCCAGATTTTTATGACTGAAGCTAAATGGCAAACAACTGGCAACCGAAGGAACAACATAATACTGGTCTTGTACACCCATAAAAATAAGTTCTATAGGTGCGCTTTGCTTCAATTCATACTCAAGCATGGCCTGCATACACATGCCGCATGGGGCGCAATGCACCAAATGGTTGCTTTCAAGGCGCCGGGCCATCACGGCTATTTGGCTAATTGGTTTATCTGGGTTTATGGCAGAAGCAGCAAACAAGGTAACACGTTCTGCACACATGCCCCCGGGGTAAACGGCATTTTCCTGGTTATTGCCCTTGAAATAAGTATTGTCAGTAAAGCGCAAGGCACAGCCTACATGAAACTGCGAATACGGGGCGTAAGATTGGGCCGCCATTTGCTCAGCAAGGGTAACGATTTCTTGATGGCGTTGCGGCAGCTCTGCACGTGCGTAAACAGTGTATTGAATTGTTTTGTTGTGTGTAACCATATAGATGCTTAAAAAAGGGCATTAAAGTTAGCACAATTATAATGGCATAAAAATATTTTGTCCTTCAATACTAAATGCCCTATTTTCACGCGCCCAAGAAAAATGCCCAGTTCTATGAAATGGGCTTACATTTGGCCCACTGAGCACACCAAGCCAGGGGCCTGTTGCCCGTGCCTTTGGTATGGGCTACTTTGAAATAAACACATACCCATGAAAAACATTCTGGTGCTTGGCGCAGGCATGTCAACCGCTTCGTTAATTAACTACCTGCTCAACAACCGCAAGCAAAACCAGTGGCATATTACTGTGGCCGATAAAAACATTGACCACATCAAAGCCAAGGTAGGCACTGATGCTGACGTGACCATTACTACTTTTGACTTGTTTGACGAGGCGCAAAAGAACACCC